>JAYTXK010000138.1:0-1583 GCA_043743005.1 Ignavibacteriota bacterium | reverse complement strand
ATATATTTCAAATGATATGAAATATTTATATTCTTCAAATGAAGCAATAAAAAAATACAAGTTTAACATACCGACAGGTGTAAGTTCTGAAGCCTCAGTAACAAGCATTTTTCCTAATCCAACAAATGGCTTTGTAAATATAAGTACAAATTGCTTACAAGCTCAAATACAATATTCAATTACAAATATGAGTGGGCAAGTTTTGAATTCAAGCATTGCTCAAAATATAAATAATCAGATTAAATTGAATTTTAGCCAATATCCAAGTGGTACTTATTACATTATCTTACGATGTAATCAAGATATTTTTAACTACAAAATCATAAAGGAATAGAATTTAATTATTAAAAAAAAAGGAGCTGTACTTTTAAGACAGCCCCATATAATAATTAAATATGTTTTGCAACGTGTTCCCAATTTACAATTTTCCAGAATGCAGAAATGTAATTAGGTCTTGCATTACGATAATCAATATAATAAGCATGCTCCCAAACATCAAGTCCAAGAATTGGAGTATTACCAACAGTTAATGGATTATCACCATTTGATGTGGAAGAAACCACTAATTTACCGTCAGGAGTTTTTGAAAGCCAAGCCCAACCAGAACCAAATTGAGTTGTAGCCTTTTGAGTGAATTGTGTTTTGAATTCATCAAAAGCTCCAAAATTAGAATTTAATGCTTCTAACACATTACCAGTAGGAGTGCCACCACTATTAGGAGACAAAGATTCCCAAAATAGTTGGTGATTGTAAATTTGAGCAGCATTATTGAAAATAGGTCCACTTGCTTTTTTGATAATATCAACTAAAGACATATTTTCAAATTCAGTACCAGCTATAAAATTATTTGTATTATTTACATAAGCAAATACGTGCTTATCATGATGGAATTGCATTGTTTCTTCAGAAATATGAGGAGCTAATGCACTATGAGCATAAGGCAAGTCTTTTAGAGTAAAAGCCATTTTATTATTCCTTTATTTTAATATTTAAGAAAAAAAAAGTCGGGATTTAAAACCCGACTTTACTTTTTAGTGGCTACAGCCACAAGTATGAGAATTATTCGGATTATTAAAAACGAATCCACTTCCAGAAGGACCTTCAGTGAAGTCAAGTGTAACACCCATCAAATAGAAAAGACTTTTGTTATCAATTACCATTTGCAAACCACGAACATCAATAATTTTATCATTATCATTGATTTCAGAATCGAAGCCAAGAGTATAATTCATACCTGAACAACCACCAGAACGAGTACCTAAACGAAGGTAATAATCTTCTGGAATTTCATTTTCTACTTTGATTGAATTAATCATTTCTAAAGCAGGAACAGTCATATTGAAATCATCTTGTTCTTCTGAGCCATTGATACCAGTTTGAACACTGATAATTTCTACTTCTTCCATCACATCAAACATAAGAACCCCTTTTGTATTGTTTTATAATATATTATTATTTAATTAATTTTATTTTCTGAAATCAGTTTTTCTAAGTATTCTTTATCTAATTGCACATATTTTAAAATAGATTCTAAATCCAAACCATTTTGAAACATTCTTTTAGCTATTTCACTTTGACCTTCA
>JAYTXK010000137.1:0-5961 GCA_043743005.1 Ignavibacteriota bacterium | reverse complement strand
ATCCTGAAAGAAAAAAACTTCGTCAGCTTGCTAAAAAGTATTTGCCTGAGGGTTTTGGATGTATTATTAGAACTGCATCTCAAGGCAGACCAGATGAAGAATTAACTAAAGATTACGAAAGTTTGATGGCTAAATGGAAAGTAATTGAAGAAAAAATCAATAGCTCTACTCCACCATCTATTGTTTATCAAGATATGAATTTGTCAAGCTCTATAATTAGAGATTTGTTTACTCGTGATGTAGTTAGAGTATCAGTAGATTCATATAGACTTTTTTTGGAAATTAGAAGTTATTTGCAAAATAACTCTCCCCAATTAATGGATAAAGTTTTCCATTATTCAAGTTCAAAACCAATTTTTGAATATTTTGGATTGGATAGAGAAATTGCCAATACTCATAAAAGAAAAGTATTTATGAGAAGTGGAGCATCAATAGTAATAGATAGCACAGAAGCAATGACAGTAATTGATGTTAATTCAGGTAGAGCAGTTGAAAAAGATCAAGAAAATACTGCATTTGTAATTAATATGGAAGCATTAAGAGAAATTGCTAATCAATTAAGATTAAGAGATTATGGTGGGATAATTGTAATAGATTTTATTGATATGCAATTAGAAAATAATAGAAAAAAGCTTTATAATGAAATGCGTAGAGAAACTATGAAAGATAGAGCAAAAACAATTGTTTTACCTCTAACTCAATTAGGGTTAATGCAATTAACTAGACAAAGGATTCATCAAAACATAGCTGAAAAAATAACTGTTGAATGTCCTGTTTGCAATGGAGTTGGAAGAGTGGCAGAAAAAGGGATGATATTAAGTAAAATTGAAAAATGGTTAAAACGTTTCAGAAGTGAATCAAAAGAATTTAAACTTATGTTAATTGTAAACCCAGAGCTTGCAGAATATTTGACTGAAGGCGAAACTACTAAAATTCAGAAGCTTATGTTGAAATATTTTGTTCAAATAAAATTGCAACAATCAGATAGAATAGAAAAAAATAAAATTCAATTCTTTTCTATAAAATATCAAAAAGATATAACTGCAGACTATTTATAATGTCTAAAACAAGAAAAATAAGTATCCTTGGCTCTACTGGTTCAATTGGTATGCAAACAGTTGATGTGATTGAGAAATTGGGAGATATGTTTGAGATTAATTATCTAACTATTAATACTCGAATTGATTTACTTGAAGTTCAAGCCATGAAATTGAACCCAAAAGGAGTAGTTATAACTGATGAAGCTAAGTATAAGGAATTTAAAAGCACTACAAGTTATAAAGGAGAAATACTTTGTGGAGATGAAGGAGTTATAGCTGCAGCTTGTGATGATACAAATGATTTACTTTTGACTGCATTAGTTGGGTTTGCTGGAGTTATCCCAACATATTATGCATTGCAAAAAGGAATTGACATTGCTCTTGCAAACAAAGAAACTTTAGTAAGTGCTGGTGAAATAATAACTAAGATAGCTAAAAAACATAATGCCAATATATTAGCAGTAGATAGTGAGCATAGTGCAATTTTACAATGTTTGATTGGTGAAAGTAAAAGTGATATTGAGAAAATTATACTAACTGCTTCTGGTGGTCCATTTAGAAGAACACCTAAATCAGAGTTTAAAAACATAACTGTTGAAAGTGCTTTAAAGCACCCAAATTGGAATATGGGTAGCAAAATCACAATTGATTCGGCTACAATGATGAATAAGGGCTTAGAAGTAATTGAGGCAATGTGGTTATTTGGAGTAAATTTAAATCAAATTGAAACAGTTGTACATCCTCAATCAATTATTCATTCAATGGTGCAATTTAATGATGGTTCAATCAAAGCACAAATGGGCTTGCCTGATATGAGAGTTCCGATTTCTTATGCACTCACTTATCCTAAGCATTCAAAATTTGATTTTCCAAGATTGGATTTTGAAAAAATAAGTTCACTTACTTTTGAAAAAACTGATTTAGATAAATTTGAATGTTTAAAACTTGCTTATGATGCTCTTACTATTGGTGGTAACGCACCTGCAATACTTAATTCAGCAAATGAAATTGCTGTACAGGAATTTTTAAATTATAAAATAGGGTTCAATCAGATACCATATTATATTTCTAAAGCTTTAAATACACTTGAAATTATTAAAAATCCGTCTTTAGACGAAATTATTCATACAGATAAATTAACTAGAAATTTTACATTAAACGAAATTAAAAAATAATTATGGAAATCTTAAAAACAGTTTTTTTCTTTATCCTTGTAATCGGTGTTTTAGTTACAATTCATGAATGGGGACATTTTATTGCAGCAAGAATTTCAGGTATTAGAGCTGATATTTTTTCTTTTGGAATGGGTAAAAGACTATTTGGATGGCATAGAAAAACTGGTTTCACTTTTGGCGAACTTCCTGATGATTTTGATTATGGCAATACGACAGACTGGCGAGTTTCATTAATTCCAATGGGTGGTTATGTAAAAGTAGTTGGAATGGTGGACGAAAGTTTTGATACAGAATTTGCTGATAAAGCTCCAGAACCTTGGGAATTTCGTTCTAAAAATGCTTTCTTGAAGGCATTTGTTCTTTCAGCTGGAGTAATTATGAATATGATATTAGCTATATTTATTTTTATAGTTATTTCATTTACTAAAGGTACTACAGTTTTAGAATCAACAACTATTGGATATGTTAAAACTCAATCATTGGCTGATAAAATTGGATTTAAAGCTGGAGATAAAATTTTATCTATAAATAACAAAAACATTTATGATTGGAATGCAATATTTAAATCGTTAAGTGTTGATGATTTTGGAAATGACAAAGAAATTTCTTTAATTAGAGATGGTAAAAATCAAAGTATAAAAGCAGTTGGAACAGATATTATAAATGAAATAAAGAAAAACAAAGAAGATTTCAATTTTGGTGTAGCTCCTTATGATAAAAGAGTTTTGTTATCACATCTTAATCCAAATAATCCTGGTTCAAATGCTGGATTGAAAGATAATGACACTGTAATTTCAATTAATATTACTCAAATCCACGATTTGAAGCAATTTATGGCTATGCTTACTGAAAATAAGCAAAAACAAATTACAATGAGAGTTAAGCGAAATACTGAAGAAATGGATTTTACTGTAACTCCAAATTCATCAGGCAAAATTGGAACTTCAATAAGTGAAGTAATTAATGGAAAAGTTAGGAAAATAGATTATACTTTTGTTGAATCAATTTCTGCAGGTTGGAATCAAACAAGTGATATAGTTAATTTGATAACAGGTTCTTTTGTACAAATTTTCAAAGGTAATGTAAAAGTAAGCGAATCAGTTGCTGGTCCAATAATGATCGCCAAAGAGTCTTCTCGTTCAGCATCTATGGGGATGGAAAGCTTTTTTAGATTTATGGCAATGATTTCAATTTCTCTTGCAATTATGAATATTCTACCCTTTCCTGCTCTTGATGGAGGACATTTAGTATTTGTTTTGATAGAAGCTATAATTAGAAGAGAAGTACCAATCAAAATTAAAATGTATATTCAAAATATTGGTATGGGAATTTTACTATTGCTATTTGCTTATGTAATTATAATGGATATAATCAGATTATAGAATGAATATACTTGTTTCAAATGATGATGGAATTGATTCTTTAGGAATATTATCTTTAGTAAAAGCATTAAAACCACTTGGTAAAGTAACAGTAGTTGCTCCTGACCGACAACAGAGTGCAGTAGGACATTCACTAACTTTTTCAAGTCCATTGCGTGCAACTAAAATTCACAGAGATGGAGAGATTTTTGGATATTCAATAAATGGTACTCCTTGTGATTGTGTAAAATTAGCAATATCAACTTTATTAAATGAAAAGCCTGATATTGTGGTGTCTGGAATAAACCATGGTTCAAATACTGCAATTAACATTTTGTATTCAGGTACAGTTTCGGCGGCAACAGAAGGAATGCTTTGTGGTATTCCATCAATGGCAGTTTCTGTAAATAGTCATAATAATAATGCAGATTTTTCAAGTGCAATGTATTATTCTTATTTACTTGCTAAAAATTTATTAAATTTGAATATGCCGAAGGATACATTTTTAAATGTAAATATTCCAGCCTTACCTTTAGAAGAAATAAAAGGTTTGAAAACTGTAATGCATAATAGTTCAGTATGGAAAGATGAATATACTGAAAGGTTAGATCCATTTGGACAAAAGTATTATTGGTTTAGTGGAAAATATGAAATTGGTAGTAATAATAATGAAACAGATGATATATTATTATCACAGAATTATGTAACGATTACACCAGTTCAGTATAACCTTACTAATATTGAATTTTTAAGCAATATCAAACATTTAGAAGAACTTTAATATGCCTAAATATGTTACTATAGATGAAATAGAAGTTGGAATGATTGTTTCAGAAGCAGTTGTGAATAATTTTGGGCAAACTTTAGTACCAGTAGGTACAGAAATTAAAGAAAATCATGCTAAAGTATTAAAGACTTGGAACGTACCAGGACTATTGATAAAGTCTGATTTTAATGAGGAGGCTTTATTATTGCATCCTGAATTACGTTCTATTGCAAGAAATAGAATTCTTAAAAGAATGAATTGGAGACCTAAAAATCCAATGGAAGCTGATATTCTTGAAATGGGAGTAATTAAATTAATTACTATGACTACAATTAACTAATAAAATAAATTATGAAACTTATTAATAAAATAATTAAAGAAATTGATGAGTTTCCGACCCTTCCTACTATTTATGCCACTTTATCAGAAACTATTGCTAATCCTCGCTCTACTGCAGGTGATGTGTCAAATATTATCTTACAAGACCAATCTTCAGCTTCTAAAATATTAAAAACAGCAAATTCTGCTGCTTATGGAGTTATGGGGAAAGTTACAACAGTATCACAAGCTGTAATATATATTGGATTTGAAGAAGTGAAAAATCTTATTGTATCCCAATCTATTTTAGATTTATTTGGACAAATTGGTAAAAACAATTCATTAAATCCAATTGATTTATGGAAACATTCAATAGCTGTAGGAATCCTATCCAAAAATATTGCAAAAGGAATGGGTATTAGAAATTTTGAAACTTACTTTCTTTCAGGAATTTTGCACGATATTGGAAAATTACTATTTCTAAAATCAATTCCTGATTTATATATAAAAGTTATAAATTATTCTCTTGCTAATAATATTCCAATAATTGAGGTTGAAAAAAATATTATTGGAATGAGTAGCTCACTTGCAGGCTCTTTACTTGCTGAAAAATGGAATATACCTGTTACAATTAGAAATGCTATCAAATACCAACATATTGGTTTATTAAATGACAAGCCAGAAACTTTAGTTTCTATTATACATTTAGCAAATATTGTTGCAGAAATGCTTGAGTTAGGAAATTCTGGAGATTACTTAATTCCAGAAATTAATAAACAAGTTTGGCAAGTAATCAAATTACCTGATATGTTTTTCTCTAAAAACTTACCTCTTATCATTAAAGAATACCAAGATTCTATTAATCTTCTAATGAAGAGTTAATAATGTTTACCGATGAAGAACAAATCAAGTTAGATCAAAATGATCATATCAACTCATTTCTTGATGCTATGGATCAATTTGTTTCTTCTCTTAAATTTAACGATAATTATTTTGAAACTTATACTCAAGCATTAAAAGTATTTTTAAATCTTCCAAAAGCTACAAATTCGATTCTTTATTTAATTGAACCAAATAGTTTTGAATTTCAATATTCCATATCTGAACCTAAAATAGAAGATGTTTTTGCAATAGATAAATTAAACTATTATATAAATAATGGTGCAGTTGGTAAAGTATTACAAAATAGACAAATATATGTATATCCAAATTTAGATGGCAGTTCTATTGATTTCGATTGTATGATTATACCATTAATCGCTTCTTATGGATTTATAGGGTTAGTATTTGTTAGAATTGAT
>JAYTXK010000136.1:0-6380 GCA_043743005.1 Ignavibacteriota bacterium | reverse complement strand
AATCCTATAATGTGATTTTTAGTTTTAATAATAAATAATTTTGAAATAAAATTGAAATTTTGTAACTTTAAAAAGTTATTTGTAACAATTTATAAAAGGTTTTTATGAAAAATTTACATTTCGCTTTTTAGCTATCTTCGATTGTATTGTATCAGATACTATTTAAACTTTAATTTATTTAATGATTGCATTTTAGTAAATTGATTGTCAATGCATACAATTATGAGATATTGAATCACTTAAAAAATTTAAAGTTGAATTTTTATAATTCAAATAAATTACAATTTGGGTTTTATTATGAAAAGAGATCATTACTTGTTTTTTTCTGTGCTATTCGTTTTTATTCTTTTACCAAATCAGATTTTTTCTCAGAAAGACACAACTAAGCCTATTAATAGTTTAGTTGATAAAACATATTCACAATACTTACAGACAACATTAGACATTCTAAAAAATGCTTATGGAGTTACTGGTGTATCTATGGCTGTAAATTTGCCTAAACAAGGAACTTGGCTTGGAACTTCAGGATATGCTGACTATTCAACGAAATCTCCTATTCTACCGAGTATGTTGTTTGGTTTTGGGAGCAATACAAAAACAATGATTACTGCATTGTTCCTCCAACTTGTTACTGAAGGCAAAGTGTCACTTAAGGATACAATAGGAAAATGGATAATCGGGTATAAAAATATAAAAGGAACAATCACAATCAGACAACTTTTGGATCATACTTCAGGATTATACAATTATACTAATGACAATGTTTTCAATATAGCTTATGCCGAGCCATCGAGAGTTTTTTCTGGCGAAGAATTAATGAGAGAGCACGTTCTTGCTCCTTTATTTAATCCTGATGAACAATACAGTTATACTAATACAGGATTTATTTTATTAGGTATGATAGCAGAAAAAATACTAAAAACTAATATTTCAGATGAGTTGCGAAATAGATTTTTCATACCGCTTGGTCTAAAGCATACTTTTTTGGGCGATAGTATTGTTTTTAGGGATAGTTTATTTGTTGGTCATAATGCCACTTATATTTTCCCTTCGGTTTATCCTGATTACTTTGGCAATGACACAATTTCTTACTTTAAAAACACAAAGGATTATCTTTCAACATTCTCATTAGCATGGACCGCCGGAGCTATAATCTCGACAGCAGAAGATATGATGAAATGGGCTAAAGGATTTTATGGAGGTAATTTGATTTCAAAAGATATGTATAATGAAATGATAAAATTTACACCCCAATCCGATTATACTTATGGATTAGGTTGTATGAAGATTGGTATTTATTCTAGATTAGCTTATGGACATGGTGGTCAACTTCTATATACTTCTTTAATTGGACATTTTGTAGATGATAGTGTCTCATTTGCATTTGTAAATAATGATGGAAGACCATCAATTAATTTCTTGCATTTTGTTGGAGATTTTCTTGTTAAATTATTTGATAAAATGACAGATGTTAAAACTTTCGATTCAATAAATGAATTGCAATTAAGCAACTTTCCAAATCCTGCAAAAGATTTCACATCTTTTAATTTATACCTCAAAGAACCCAATAATATTTATCTTTGTGTTTATGATTTAAACGGAAATCTTGTTAAAACAATTGTTAACGAACAAAAGGAAGCTGGTACATATACTTTCCAATTTAATACAACTGAGCTTAATTCAGGAGTTTATTTTTATAGATTAAAAACTGGTAATCATTCAATTTTTAGAAGTTTTGTAGTTAATAAGTAAGTTTGAAATCAATTTGGTAAGTTTATTAAAGCTGAATAGAAGTAATTTTTCAAAAATCAAGCAAAAAAGCTGATAAAATGCTGTACTACGCTCGGGTCTAATATAACTGTTAAAATTACTCCAGATAAAGCACCCCACAAGTGTGCATCATGATTAACATTATCACCTTGATATTTGGCAGCGTAATAGCAATAAGATAAATATAAAGGACCAAATATAAATGCCGGGATACCAATTGGTAGAAGCATTACATACATTTTTGCTGTTGGCGTGTAAAGAATCGAACTAAATACTATGGCAGAAATAGCCCCAGATGCACCTAAAGCACTATAATCAGGATTATCTTTTTGCTTAAATACTGTTGTTAAATCAGCAAAGACCAGACTTGCGAAGTAAATTAAAGCAAATCTTAATGATCCAATAAGGCTTTCAAGTTGCATTGCAAAAAAGAAAAAAGTAAACATATTAAACATAAGATGAACCATACTTCCATGCACAAATCCACTTGTGATTAATGTATAGTATCTATTATATCTTATTAGTGAATAAGGGTGTAACACAAGCATATTAAGTAAACGTTGATTACTATATAAAGTGTAAAGACTAATACCTACTGTAATAATCAATATAAAAATTGAAACCGGTGATTGACTTATATCCATAATTCTAAAAATCCAAATCGTAAATGAAACTAAGATAATGAACCAAATCTGAACTACTTTTTTCTCCATTTCTTGCAGGAATATAATTAAATGATGGGGAATAAGATATACTTAAATCTTGTGTGATTTTATAAGCTAATTTGCAAGCTATTACAACTGAACCCAATCCAAATGCTGCTTTAGATGCAGTTTTTACTAGACCATTTTTAGTTAATTTCACTTCCCTTGTTGGGTCTATTGTATATGAAGAAAAAGTAAATGACATCATTGGGGAAAGTTTTATATTCTGTGCTTCATTTAAATAAATGGATTTAAATGCTGAAGCTGTAAGATAATTAAAGTTTTCATTTGTACCAATATATCTATCATAAGATATGTCAAGGTAGAATGATTTGAAATTTATATCTGAATATAAAGAAAATGCACTATTTGTTCCAGCCATTGCACTATTTGGGTCAGCATATTTTTGTTTGCTGATTGTTGCACCAATATCAACTTTATCACTTGCTGAATAAACATAATCTAAATATACATTTTGATCATTAAATTTAATTGGATTACCTAAGCTCTGTCTAATATCTAAACCGAGTGTAAATCCAGAATTATGACCAATACTAATGCTTTGCATCAAAGATCCATTTCCTCCAGTTTCGTCAATACCTTTGGAAACATTTAAGCTACTATATTTAACAGATGAATAAAGATTCCATTTTTTTTCAGTTTCAAGTTCAGCCTCCAAACTATCTAAAACATTATCAATATCGTCATCGTCATCTGATTCAGTTATTAAGAGTTTACTTGTCGTATCTTGTTCAACAAAATGATATGTAAAAGCATTTGAAGAGTAAATACAAATAATAAACAACAAATATATAATTAAAATTTTCATCAAAATTAAAAAAATAAAAGAACATTATATTAAGATTACAAATTATAAATAAAAAAATGAATTTAAAACAAAAAAACGTTGCACTTATTAAGATAATGCAACGTTTATAAATTATGTAATTAGTTTGGACTAATTATTTTTTTTTAGCTTCTCTGCGTTCTTTGCGAATTTCTTTAATATCTTTCTTTGCAGAATGAGCATCTTTGCGAGCTTCTTTCATTACTTTTTTGGCATCTTCTTTTGTGATTTTACCATCTTTAGCATCTTGAATTGCTTGCTTTGCTTTAGCTTTGTCTGCTTGAATGCGTTCTTTGTCAGCTACTACTTTTGGATCTGGAGTTTTAGCTGGTTGAGCAAATATTGTAGCAGAGAATAAAATGGCTACAGCCATTAGTGTTGTGAAAAAAGACTTTTTCATATAAATACCCTTTATTAAAAAATAAAAAAAATAGAATTAAGAACTTTTGTTTTTAGCTGTTTTATTTGTAAGTTTTCCAATATTTGTTTCGTCTTACATAATATTAGAATGACATTTTTAAGAATAAGTTTATTCTATTTTATATATCTAACTTTGTTTTAATAATTATTAATATAGAGTTAGAACAAAATATTCTTAATTGATTAAATCATTTAGCATATTTTTTCATAATTTATTGGTATTTTAGTATATTAAATCTAATCGGATTTAATGTTTATTTACTATTATCTCTCAGGGGGGAGCTATGAAAAAAATAATTTATATACTAACTTTGATCTTTCCAATATTTGCATTTTCAGATTCAGCAGAAATAACAAGCTATTTGAATATGATTGCTAATGGTCAAGTGCAAGAAGTAAAAGCTAAATTACCTGATATGATGGTAGAAAGCCCTAATGATCCGGGTGTGCTTTTAGTACTTGGAGTTGTACTCGAAGACGGCTTTAAAGCAGTAGATATTTATCACAAAATTGTACGTGAATATCCCGATAGTGAATGGGCTGATGATGCTTATTGGAGAATTATTCAATTTTATTCTTTACTTGGTGATACTTCCAAGGCAAGAGAATTTTTAAATGATTTTAAATTAAGATACTCAAGTTCACCTTATCTTGGCAATGCTTCGGAAATCGTAAGAATGGCTGTTGGCTTAGCTAAAAATGATAAAAATAATATTATTTCAAAATCAAAATCTGAAAAATCACACAAAGAAGAAGCCACGATAGATGAAGAAAAACAAATAAATAAAAAAGAAATTAAAAAAGAAGCTCCTTTGAAAAACAAACCCAAAGCAAAGGAAGAAACAATTACAGCCAAAAAAATAGAAGAAGTAAAGAAATCATCTGAACCAAAGAAACATACAGAAGATAAGGCTGAAACAGAAGAAGAAAATAGCGAGAAAAGCGAACACGTAGAAAAAGCTGATAACAACAATTCAAAAGAAGTACCTGAAGAACTTGGCAAATCAGGAGTGTATGGTTTGCAAGTTGGAGTTTATAAAAACAAGGAATCTGCAGAAAATGAAATTAAAAGATTTCTAAAACAAAGAATGAGATCAGAAATGAAACCAAAACAGACTAAAGATGGTGAAATGTATGCTGTTGTAATTGGTAACTATACATCTAAAGAATCAGCAGAAGCAGCCAAAACAATAGTCAAAGTGCAGTGTGGTTGTGATCCAATTATATACGAGAAATAATGTTTACGATAAAAAAATCCTTAATTGAACTATTGTTTAAAGCTTTTTCAATTGAAAGATGGAACGACAAGCTAAGACCTATTAATCTTACTCAAATGGATAAGCATTCACATAAGAGGATAGTTGCTTATTGTTTGGGAAAATATGAAGAAGAGGCTGGTAAAGATTTTGTATGGGCTGATATAATTAAAGGTGGAATTTATGAATTAATCAGACGCTCTGTAATTTCTGATATTCAATCTCCTGTTTATAGAGAAATTAGTAAAAACAAACCTTTGCTTGCCAAACTTAATTATATGATTTTCAAAGAAGTTGAAAATAAATTCTCTAATAATGAAATTAAAAGTGAATTTGAAAGTTATTTATTGGACGAAAATTACTTGCACCCACATTCAAAAAGGATTTTAGATGCAGCTCACAAATATTCTACTTATTGGGAATTTAAAATTGTAAAAAATGCAAATCCTGATGGTTTTAAAATTGACAAAATATCACTTGATTTGGGAAATGAAATTGAATCTTATAATGATTTGGAAGGTATCAAAAAAATTTCAAAACAAAATAATATTAAGAACTTCATAGACCTTTGTGGTGAATTGCGTTATCAAATAAGATGGGGGCATCTGCCAAGAATTCCTCGCACATCTGTATTAGGTCATGTTATGCTTGTTGCCACTATTTCTTATTTTCTAACCAAAGAATTAAATTTACCTTGTGATAAAAGAATTTATAATAATTTTTTTGGAGCCTTATTCCACGATTTGCCAGAAGTAGTTACTCGTGATATTATCAAACCTGTGAAACGCTCTGTACCTGGAATGCAAGAAGAAATTCAGAAAATTGAAATGAAACTTGCTGAAGAAGAGATATATCCTTTAATTGAAAAAGAATGGATTCAAGAAATTAAATATTTTACTCAAGATGAGTTTCATTCTAAAATTTTAGATGGACAAAAAGTACCTACAGATGACATTTCATTAAAATACAACAAAGATGAATTTAATCCTTATGATGGTGCATTACTGAAAGCTGCAGACGATTTCGGTGCATTTCTGGAAGCATTTAGTTCAATTGAATTTGGTATTAGATCCAATGAATTAGAATTAGCTCGTACCTCAATTAAAAATAAATATGAAAATGTTACAATAGCTGGTATTGAAGTATATAATTTATTTAAAGAATTTTAAATATTTAAGTTTAACTTTTCTTATATTTTGCTTTCCTAACAAATCCACTGCAAAATCACTTTGTTGTTTACCAACGACTTATGCCATTTTTTGCAGTGATTTTGCTGCCTTTTTCCTTTCGTCACTCCGAGGGGTCGATTGACCCTAAGCGATGAACCTAAGTGTTTGGTATTAATTCCCTCCTCCCCAATTTTAACTTGTTAAAATTTTTCGG
>JAYTXK010000135.1:0-3899 GCA_043743005.1 Ignavibacteriota bacterium | reverse complement strand
AATATCATTCTGATTATTCAGCAAGTAATCTTTCAATTTTTGGATATGTTAAAAATGATTTTTCAAATAATTTAAAGCTAAATGGAGGTATTAGATTATCAAAAATATATGACAAGTCAAGTATTAATTTGGGAGGTAATTTGATTTATCAATTAAGGCAAAATAATTTTCTAAAATTTGATGCTTCAATATCTGAGAGAGTTCCTTCATTTCTTGAAGGATTAAATCTTAAAAATGAAAGAAGTACTCTTTTTCTATTGGAATACTCAAATAAAGATAGCTCTAACTCTTTACTTAAAATTGAAGGTTTTTTTAGAATTACTGATAATTTGATTATTTCAGAGCCTGTAATTTCAAACAATCTTATAATTAATTCGATTTCAAAGAATTCATTTTCAAAGCAAAGCTATGGAGCAAATCTAAATTACAAATCAATTATTCTTGAAAATTATTTTCAAAAAAGAGATGAATTAAGTTTTAATTCAAGTATTCAACTGAATTTTTCAACTTACGATACATTAAGAAATTCTTTTTTACCAGTAATTTATTTTAAATTTGTTCCAAGCTATAAATTTTATATAAATCATAGCTCGTTAACAGTTGGCATGAATTTGCAATTTTTATCTACTTTCAAAGGTAGTAGTTATTTACCATTCAATAATACATACATTATAAACAATATTGAAAGTGGTTCAATGATGAATGGGATTGATATTTTTGCAGTTGCAAAATTAGGGAATGCTCACGTGAAATTAACATTCCAAAATATTTCAAATAGTGGATATTATTTTCAACCATTTTATCCAATTTTAAATAGAAATATAAGATTTTCAGTTTCATGGTCATTTTTTGATTGATTAAACAATAAAAATCATTATATTGCAATTAGCTCATTTCTGATTTTTAAAAATCAATTAAATCATTATTATTAACTAATTTGTGGTATCAATGAAAAAGTATTTACTCCTTTTATTAATTCCTTTTTTGATAAACTCTTGCAATGATATGCCTACAAAGTTTAACTCTCCAAATTGGGATACTAATTTACGATTCCCAATTACTGAAAAAAGTTATAATTTGGAAGAGATTATCAAAATTAGTAAAAATATTCAAATTGACTCTTCAAGCGGTGCTGGTAATTTTAAATATAAATTAGTTTCAGATGATTATATTCAGAACTTTGTACTTCAAGATTTCCTTAAAGATCAACTTAATGGAACTTATGAAAATTTAGAATTTTTTGTTACAAATGCTGATACTTTGGCATTTATAGAATTATCAAGTGGTGCATCAATTGACTCTGCTTATATGAGTGGTGGTGATATTGAGTTGACTATAGATAACAAGTCTAAGGGTACTGTTTCATTTACTGTAGGAATGCCAAGTTTGAAAGCTAATGATGGCACTTCATTTGAAATTATTGGAAATGTTGCTGCTAATACAAAATCATCATCAAGCAAATCACTTATTAACTATTCATATTCTACCAAACAACAACCAGTTCCTACACAAATGCTATGGAAAGTTAAAACGGTGGGTAGTTTTACTGGAGAGAAAGTAAATGTTAGCTTAAAAATAACAAATACAAAGTTAAGATTTGTACAAGGAAATATTCCTTCTAAAGATTTAGCCCCTATTACTCGTGCAGTTAGCTTACCACTTACAAAAGATGTAAAAGATTTTAGAGATAAATTTAGCTTAAAATCTGCTACATTATTTATTAAAGCTAACTATATAAGCCCAGTAAAAAACATTTATGATGTTTATTTAAAGAATGTTAAAATTATGGGAATTAGAAATGGAGGTGGAACAATGGTATTGAAAACTGAAACTGGGCTTGATAATTTTGGCGATATTTTAATTCAAAATGGCTATCGTTTGAAAACATTTGATAACTCAAATAGCAATATTTCTGAATTTTTAAGTTTTTTACCTGATTCAATAGTATTAACAACAGGAATTACTGTAAATCCTAAAAATAAATCTGGTGCTGCAACTGAAAATGATTCAATTAGAATTACAGTTTCATTTAGTGCTTTGTCAAATATTGGGATTACAAATTACACTAGGTTCGATACATTAGCCTTAGAAATTGATAATAAATATAGAGACGAAATGCTAAATGGTAGGTATGCAAAAATTATTTATGAAGTAACTAATGGGATTCCTTTAAAAAATGATTTTGACATCATATTTGCTGATAATTTTGTAAAACCATTATTTACTCAGAAAGTATCTGTTTCTGGAGCTACAGTTGGCAATAACAATGTTGTTACTCCATCATCTCCTTTACCAGCTGCAACTTTTGAATTAGATTCAAGTCAAATTGTTCAACTTTCAAAAGCATATAAAGTTATCATTGGTTTAAAAACTGAAACTACTAATCCAACTGGGAACGGAATTAACTACTTTAAACCAGATATGATATTAAAATTAAAATCTTATGGTGAAGTAAAATATCATATTAAGTAGTTTTGATGATTAATAGTTTTAAATAAATTTTGTTTAATTAAAAAAGAAATTCAATGAAAAAAATCTTTATATTATTATTTATTTTTGCAAATATCTATTGTTCTATGTTTTCACAATCTGGAAATTATGGATTGGGTGATGCAAGAACAGTTGGTTTAGGAAATACTGGAAATGCTTTGTCTCAAGGACTTCTATCTATGAATAGAAACCCAAGTTTGCTAATAAGCAGAACTGATTCAAGCTATTTACATTTTGTACTACCTTTTAATTTTAATGTTCAAGCAACTACAAATACATTAGATATTAAAGATGTAAAGTATTATTTTGGTCAAGATAGTTCAAGAACATTAACTGACTTAGATAAAAAGAACTTAGTAAACGCATTTGATGGAGATGGCAAATTTATTGCAAGTGCAAATTTAAATATTTTTAGTTTGGCTTATATGCCTTCAAAAGAAGTTGGAGCATTTGGAGTTTCTGTAAATGATTATATTTATGGCAATATAATAATTCCAAAACAAATGGTTGATTTACTTTTAAATGGAAATAATGTTAATCAAACTTATTCTTTTAATAATCTTGCAGCTCAATCAAGTTGGATAAAGTCTTATGGACTAAGTTATGCAAGACAGCTAATAAACAAAAAAAGTCAAGAATTAAGATTTGTTTCTGCAGGAGTATCACTTAAAATGTATCAAGGATACCAATATATCTCTATGCAATCTAATGATACTAAAATATTTACAAGCACCGACCACAAAATAAATGGACAATTTAATGCCACTGGAATTTCTTCTTTTGGAAATTCATTAGTTGGAATAAACCCATTTAGAAATGATACTACTAAAGTTTCTATTAGTCCTATGCCAGAAGCAGCTGGTAGTGGCTTTGGAATTGACTTAGGTATATCTGGTGAATTTAAGTTCGGTATGAAATTTGGAGCTTCTATCAATGATATTGGTTCTATTTCTTGGAATAAAAATGTAGAAACTCATACAATAAGTAAAAGTTTCAAGTTAAATGATCTTCTCAACAAATCTGAATTAGATTCTGTAATTGATGGTATTAAAGATTCTACAATCAAAGGTGGGACTTTAAAATCTGATCTCCCTACTGTATTAAGAGTTGGGATATTGATGCCTATTGATAGCTTGTTTGAAGTACCCGGAGAAATGAATTTACTTGTTGATATGAATATTGGAATGTCTGATTTTGGGAATAATTCTAAAAGATCAAGATTATCTATGGGGATTGATTGGTCTATTCATCCTGATGTACCAAGAATTATGGCTGGTTTTTCTACTGATCAAACTGAAAAATGGAGAATGTCATTTGGCTTAGGATATAATTCAAAATTAATAGATTTTTATATTGCTACTTTTGACTTGCTTTCAGCAATAAAACCTTCAAATAATGCTTCTATTGCA
>JAYTXK010000134.1:0-4508 GCA_043743005.1 Ignavibacteriota bacterium | reverse complement strand
AAAAAATAACGTTTTATAACTAAATATAATGATTAAAAAAAAACAAAATAATCAAAAGAGAATTAAATGCAAACTATACTTGGTGCCAATGGAACTATTGGCTCTTTACTTGCAAAAGAACTAACAAATTATACTAATAATATCAGATTAGTAAGTAGAAATCCAAAAAAAATAAATGAAAATGATGAACTATATGAAGCAGATTTAAGAGATGAAACTCAAATTGATAAAGCTGTGGCTGGCTCGGAAGTCGTTTATTTATTAGTTGGTCTTGAATATAATATAAAAGTTTGGGAAGCTGAATGGCCTAAAATTATGAATGCTACTTTAGATGCATGCAAAAAACATAATGCAAAATTAGTTTTCTTTGATAATGTTTATATGTATGATGTTAATGATATTGGAAATATGACTGAAGAATCCAAAGTCAATCCATCAAGCCGAAAAGGGAAAGTGAGAATGGAAATAGCACAAATGCTCCTAAATGAAACTAAAAATAATGGATTGCAAGCATTAATAGCTCGAGCTGCAGATTTTTATGGACCAAATAATAAGACAAGTATGCTTATTGAAATAGTTTATAAGAATTTCAAAAAAGGCAAAGCAGCAAATTGGTTTGTAAATGCTGAAAAGAAACATTCATTTACATATACTCCAGATGCTGCAAAAGCAACAGCAATATTAGGAAATACTCCTGATGCATTTAATCAAGTGTGGCATTTGCCTACTCAAGCTAATCCTTTAACTACAAAAGAAATTACTGCTTTATTTGCTAAAGAAATGAAGGTAAAAAACAAAATTATGATATTACCTGCATTTATGATTAAAATTTTAGGATTATTCATACCAATTATGAAAGAAATGCCTGAAATGCTATATCAATACGATAGAGATTATATTTTTGATTCTACTAAATTTAATAAAAAATTTAATTTTACTCCTACAAGTTATGAAGAAGGGATAAGAGAAATAGTAAAGATAAGTAACTAATGCTATTTATAAAGGCATAAACTCAAATTTAGGATAGCCTTTTTCTAATTTCCCATTTACATTTTTATAAAAATCAATAAATCGAAGTTTATAATATTTTACATCACTAAGGCTACGGCTAATTTTTAATATATATATCTTTTTGGTATCAATTTCATAACTTTCAGCATCAAATTTGTATTTTTTCCAATCGTACCCAATTACATCTCTTCTGTTTGTAAATATATAAGCAGGTACATCAGTTATTTTAATATCTTCAAATTTTTTGGAATAAGTTGAGTCGGCAACAGCCGAAACATATTTGGTATTGATAAATACTCCTACAACAGAGTATGTTTCATATCCTACTTGATAAAAGAATTGAGTATAGCGAGTAAATACAATATCCCAGTCCAATGCTTTTGGTTCTATATCAACAATCTTTCCACCATTATCAAATGATATTGTCTGATATATTAATTCATCATTTTTAGAAATTGAAAGAGAGCCTTCCTCACTACCATCTAAATTAGCATACTTAATTATGTAAGCGTTTTTAAAATCAAATATTTGTATTTTTTTATATCCAAGTTGCCTACCTTTGTCACTCGTACCTCTATTAACTATCATCACTTCATTGTTAGACATAATTTGGTTATTTGTATCAAGCCACCATTTGCCAATTGCAGTTGAGTCTAAATAACCACTAGAGCCTTCGTAAATAAATTTTAAGCTATCAAAATTAGTAACATCTGTTATCTTGTATTTTTTAGTATGAGCTACTGACATAATTTTAGCATGATTAAGTACTATATGGTAGCTATTAGAGCTACATTCAAAGCCTAAGTCCCAATCAGTTAGAACATTTTGTTTTACTACTGTATCTTTAATCAAACTAAAATAAAGCTGGTTTGAATAGAATTTGTTCATTTCTACACTATTTATTTTGCTATCACCTGCTAAATGGGGTGATACAATACTATCCTCTGGAAAGCAAGAATGTAATGCTAATGAAATTAATATTATTAATATGTATTTTAATTTTACCATAATTCTTTAATCTAATATTCCATCATTTAAATTAATTTTTAATGTACTTATAAATGTACGACCATAAGCAAAAGGAGTACTACCAGTATCGCTTGAGTGAGGTCCTTGTGAGAAACTACCTGTATTAGTAATATTTGTTACATTTAGTAGATTTTTTACACCAATAGTAATATTCAAATACTTTTCAAATATATTTTTACTAATTGTAGCATCAATCATACTATAATCACTAATAGTATATTCTTGAATATTTTTATTAGCATCTATTGAATAACCAGGTTGCTTACCTGAATATTTATAAAATATAGAGAATTTTGACTCAATAGCTTTAATATCATAAATCAAACCAGCTGTTAATTCTGAAGTATATTTAAAATCTGGAGATTCTATATTATCTGACAATGTACTTTTTCTTCCAAGATAAGAATATCCAAAATTAATCATCATTCCATCTACAATATATTGAACTTTCAATTCAGCACCAAGACTTTTGAAATTGCCTAGATTGACATAAGAATAAAGATTATTTGAAACTGTAGCTAATGATATTTGATTGTAAATATTATTATAGAATATTTTTGGTTCAATTTTATATACACTTGCCTCTCTTTGAATCATATAACTCATAACAGCATTATAACTATCTGAAGTTTCGGCTAATAAATTCTGATTCCCTTGAATATTATGATTTACATCAACAAATAAGAAATATAATTCTTTAAGAGTTGGAGCTCTGAATCCTTTTGAATATGCTGCACGAATTTTTAATTTATCATTAAATTCGTATTTTAAATTTATTGATGGTATTATTGGAGCTTTGTAAAGAGTGTTTGATATTAATCTAAATGCAGGTTGAATAGTAAATTTTTCAAATGGAACATATTGAATACTTGTAAAAAAAGCATAGTCTTGTACACTTGTAATTGCATTTGAAATTCTTGCTCCTGAAGCATTATCATAATTAAATTCAAATCCAGATTGATAACTTAAATTTGGTAGATAACCATCACTTGAATATGTTGTACGAAATAAAAGATTATTAAAAGTTGAAGTGTCTTGGTCATTATCACTATTTGTCAAAATATTTGTTAAAGTAGTCAAATCTCTTAAAAAAGTATTTTTCAATCTTTTGAAATTTGAATATGACAAAGTTATATCTAAAAATTTATTATTTGATATTTCACCTTGATAATATAGAGAGTTTTTCATTCTGAATGTTTTGAAATGATCGTCAAATGCTGTTTCTAAATAAGGTTCTCTTGGGTTGCCTTTACTTAATATATACTCATAAAAATAATCAAAATTGTATTTTATAACTGCTTTATCAAATCTATGACTTAAATTAAATGAACCAAAATATTGCTCTTTAGGTTTCCAAAGTTTTGCTCTTGAAGTATCAATTGGTGAAAATCCATTAAAATAATTTCTACCACCAGAAATATTTAATTTGTCTTCATTTGATAGACTAATTGCAACATCTCCATCAAAATTATAAGTACCTACTGATTCATAAAATGAATTTGATTTAAATCTCCATTTATCATCAAATTTGGTTTTTGTAATTATATTCACAACTCCACCCAAAGCATCAGAACCATAAATAGTTGACATAGGTCCTTCGATTATTTCTACTCTTTCTACATTATTAAGATTAATCTGACTAATATCAATATTACCATTTAGTCTACCAATTATAGGCACTCCATCAACCATAATTTTAACATTTTGCCCAGAGATACCATTAATACTCATTCCAGCACCAAGAATATTATCTTGACTAACCTTGATACTCATTTCATTTGTAAATAAATCTCTTAAATTTGATGCTGCTTGTCCTTGAATTCGCTCTTCAGTAATAACTTTAACGGGAAAAACAGAAGATTGAGCTGATTGAGGTACATATTGACCAGTGGTAACTATATCATGTAGAGTAATTGGCTGAACTTCTAATGTAATTGTTTTAGATGTGTTTTTTTCTAATGTATCTATATGAGTTTTGTAGCCAATATACGATACATTGATTGCTGTTTTTTCTTTAAATGGATTAATTACAAATCCTTTTGCACTTGTTCTAAGTAATTTTAATGAATCTTTACAATTCCCAGCAATACATTTCAATTTAACATTTGCAGATATTACAGGTTTGCCATCATCAGAACTTATTATTTCAATTCTATTTTGAGCAAATACTTTAAAAAATGTCAGTAAAAAAATCAGTAATATTAAAACAATTCGATTCATTAATATTTTAGGTAAATTATTTAAATACTTAAAAAAAAATACTTTAAAAATGGAGAAGTTCTGATTGCTTCTCCATTAATTTTTATATATTTTTATTTTATTATAAATTTCAATGGTGTTTTAAAATTATTATCACCAATTTGTATAAAATAAAGTCCCAAACTTAAGTTTAAATTATTTAATATAATATGACTAAAGTCATTATTTAATAAGATTTTTCTTGAAAATACCAAGTTGCCAATTGCATT
>JAYTXK010000133.1:0-9192 GCA_043743005.1 Ignavibacteriota bacterium | reverse complement strand
TAAGTAATTGCCACAAGCTATAAAATCAGTAAAAGTATTTTTCTTTTTAAGTAATTTTCCATTTTCGTACCAAGCTCTGCCCATATCCTCGCCACCACGAATATGTGCAATTGCATAAATAAATCCTCTATTCAAAAGACTTAAAGCCTCACTCGAAAATCCAACATCCATACTTATTCCATAAGAGCCATAGCCATATTCCAAAAGTGGAGCTGTTCCATCAAGTTTTGTATTCTTGTGATACACAAGTGAAATTGGTATTTTTGTACCATCATCTGCTGTTGCAAATACTCTTTCAGATTTGTAATTGTTTTTATCAAATCCACCCAAAACTTCTTGCTCTTTCAGAAGAACTCTTTTTTTGCTTATCATATCAAAATCAAAAACTGAAAGAGGAGTAGTCATTGAAGTATAATAAAATCTTAAAGTGTGTGTGTCGTATTCTCTATTTACACTTGTTCCAATATGATATACATTTTCATCAAATTCAATTTTGTAATCATCTTTAGTTTTATTATTGATTATTCTTAAATCTGTATTACCATTTCTTCTTTCTTCTAAAACCATAAAATCTTTAAATAGTTCAATTCCTTCAAGCAGTACATCTTCTCTATGAGGAATTACTTCTTTCCAGTTTTCAATGCTTGTAGCATTTGAAGGACATTCCATCAATTTAAAATTTTGAGCATTTAGATTTGTTTTTATATAAAATTTATCTTCAAAATGGTAAATTGAATATTCAATTCCTCTTTTGCGAGGAGAAAAGATAATTGTTTCACTATCTGGTTTGTCAGCTGAAATAAAACGATATTCGTCAGTCATAGTAGAAGTAGAAGCAATTATAATATATTTATCTGATTTTGATTTGTAGCAATGAGCATAAAAAGTATCATCTTTTTCTTCAAAGATAGTTACATCTTTAGAAATATCAGTACCCAATTTATGTTTCATTATTTTGTAATCTCTAAGAGTTTCATCTTTAAGAGTATAAAAAACAGTTTCATTATCATTTGCCCAGACGCAAGAGCCATCTGTATTTGGAATTTCTTCTTGGAAATCGATATTTGATTCAATATTTTTGAATTTTAATTTGTATTGTCTGCGGCTAATTATATCAGTTCCATAAGCAACAATTTTATTATTTGGGCTTATACTATATCCACCAAGTGAAAAATAATTTTGCCCCTCAGCCATTTTGTTTTGGTCAAATAGAATTTCTTCATTTACTTCAAGACTACTTTTTTTTCTACAATTAAAAGTGTATTCTTTTCCTTCTTCAAACCTATTATAATAGAAATATCCATTATTTTTGAATGGAACAGTAGCATCATTTTGCTTAATTCTTCCTTTCATTTCATCAAAAAGATTTTCTTGAAAGTCTTTTGTATCGCTCATTATAGATGTACAATAATCATTTTCTTGGTTTAGGTAATTTATTACATTAGGATTTTCTTTTTGATTAAGCCAGTAGTAATTATCAATCCTAACCTGATTATGTTTTTCTAATTTTTTTTCAATTTTCTTTGCAATTGGAGTAGGGATTTGGGATAGAGAACTTATATTATTTGACATTGTTAAAACTAAAATTAATATGATAAATTTCATAAATTTGTATAAATATGAATAAAACTAAATATTAATTTAGATAACGAAATAGAATTAAAAAAAGGGTAATAAATTACAAATTAAATACACGAAATGGTTTAATTTTAGTTTTTTACAACTGATTTTAAAAATGAAGAGAAAGACAAATCGCCGATTGGCTTGTTTTGAATAGTATTATTATTGATGTTGTTTAATTCTTTTAAATCAATTTTTGCTGAATTTGTATCTGTTAAGTCTGATATAGAATTAATATTATTATCAGTAACTCCTATAAGCAATTTTTTGCCTTCAGCTTGAATAATAAACAAATGACTTTTGGCTTGTAAAGAGACTTTACCCAATACTTTTAGTTCTACTTGGCTATTATTATCTCGCATTTTAGTACCATATTTTTTAAGGTAATAAAATAGTAACCCCATACCCCCAACACAAAGTGAAAGTATAACAAAAGCTTTTAGAATTGTAGCATCCATATTAGTGTAGTGTTCTAATTTTTAAAAAGTAGTGCAATTTTATATAACAGCACTTATTATTTTCTCATACCACGTAATCTTTCAGAAGGATCAACTAATGTAGTAACACGAATACCAAAGTGTTTGTCAATTACAACTACTTCGCCTTCAGCTACTTTTTTACCATTAATTAATACATCAACTGGTTCAGAAACAAGTTTGTCAAATTCAACAACTGAGCCTCTACCAAGTCTTAAAATATCTCTAATAAGCATATTAGTTCTACCAAGCTCAATAGACACAGGTAATTGCAAATCATATAAAAGTTCTAATTTAGGGTCAAGTGGCGAATAAATTGTATTATTCCCTTGAAAATCAATATCTGGGAAATCAGGTGTATCCATAGCCGATCTATTAGATTCGGCTCTCGAACCACCACTGCTATCATCATCGAGTCCACCACTCGAAATTAGTGCATCTATTTCTTCTTGAGTCATAGTCATAACTATTTAATCTCCTCTTTAAATGTTAAATCTTGTTCAACCAAATCCTCTTCAGTAAGTGGTCTTGTAATTCTAATAGCTTTTTTACCTTCAACAGAGCCAGGTCTTGCAGCTAATTTTCTTTTTCCACCAATTAAAACTTCAATTTCGTGGTTAATTCTTTTATTTAATTTAATTACATCGCCTTCTTTTAGCTCTAATACTTCGGAAACCGATAGCGATGTTCTACCTAATTCAGCAAGCAAAGTCAAATAAGTAGTTGATACTTGATGAGTAATTGCTTCCAAATTTTCTTTCATTCTTGCTTTACTTTGCCTTGTTGTAGCAGTTGTAACTAATTGGCGATTTAGCTTAGCAAGTACTTCTTCTAGAGCAAAAGTAGGGAAGCAAAGATTTAATAGAAAAGTATGTACACCAATTATTACATCGAACGACACTACAACTACAATTTCAGATGATGGTGCTATCTGAACGAAATCAGCTTCCATCTCAAGTCTTTGGTATTTGAAATTAATTTCAGCAATTGATTTCCAAGCATTCCTTAAGTCCGATAAAGCATGTTCGATTAATCCTCTTACAACTGCTTGTTCGATTGGAGTAATATTGCGTGGTTTTGGTTGAATTTCAGCATTACCACCAAGCAATCTCTCGACAAGAGTAAGAGCAAGCTGGGGGCTTATTTCCATAATTCCATTTCCATCAGTACCCTCTATATCAAAAACATATAGACAGCTTGGGTTAGAAACAGATAATATAAATTCAGAATAAAATAATTGATCAACAGAAGTAACTGATATTGATACCACAGTTTGCAATTTGGATACTAAATAATATCCAAATACCTCAGCAAAACCTTCGTGTACGTTTTGCAAAGTTCTAACTTGATTTTTAGAAATACGATTTGGACGACGGAAGTCATAATTAGTTATATCTCCCTTAACGACCGACTTGGCTAAAACCTCATCTACATCTACTCTACCAGAGGTCATCTCCGAGAGTAAACTGTCTATCTCATTCTGTGATAATACATCTGCCATAATTACTCAATTTTACTTAATTGCTATTGTAATATAAATTCATTTATAATTACTTCTCTTAAAAATATTTGTTTATCTTTGAATATAGGTTTAAGTCTATCTCTAAATATACTTTCCAAATTTGGTCGTTTTGCTTGTATATCTTCAACTGACATACTACCAATTTCATTAATAATAACTGATTTAGTTTTAGAAATAAGTTTCTTCATATAATCACTTTCAGGCTTTTCATTTTCTTTTTCAAAATCTTTACCTGTTTTGTAAATACAACCTATATTTACTACTAAAAACTTGTTAGATGCTTTTGGATTTGTAGTAATCCTACCTAACTCCAAAAATTTTCTTTCTTTTTCAACTGCAAAAAATTCTTTTTCTTCATCATTTGCTTCTGATGAACCTTCTTCCTCAGATACTTTTGAGTGTCCCCCTTTTCCTTTTTTCTCATCTTTTGCACCAGAATTAGGGTTAAGAACAAATTTAAAAAGGACTACAATCACTACTATATTCAAAACTAAAGCACCCAATCCTATACCAATCATCATTGGCATAGACATTCCTTCTTTTTTCTTTTTAACTGGAAGTTCTGGTTCTTGAAGACCATCATCCATTGAATCAAAATCTGTTGACATATTTCACTCTGGTTAATATTGTATTATTTACTAATATTATTCGGCTAAAAGTCTAAAAAGTTTAATTATAGCCATTTTTAACTTTTAATATGCCTTACTTTACGTATAATATAAAATTACGTGCCACAATGTAAAGCACTTTATTCGTATTTAATATTTTGTAAATTTTCAAACTGTTATTTGGCTTATAGACTGAACTTATGGTGTTTTTATTTTGAGTTAATAAAACAAAAAAAAGACTGCCTTTGAGGTGCAGTCTTAAATATAAAAGATATTATTTATTAAAGTTACAAATCTCTTGTGATTTGAAATCCAAAGTGCATATTTTGTAAACCAAATTTTTCTTTAGCACCAGCATTATATTGTGATAAGTTAATAGCAGTATTATTGCCAAAAATAAACTTAAAGAAGTGACCACCAGTTTCAAACTCTGCTCCAAAAGCATAAGAATTATACGTATCTCTCCAGCCTACAATAGTTGGGGTTCCTTCAACTATCAGAGCCCAATTGTCATTAATAAAATATTGAGCATACATTCCCATAGTCAAAGAGTAGTCTGATTTTGTATTGCTGGCATCATTTATATTTGAATTGCTTAGATAAGTGGGTACTATTCCAATTCCAAATTTCTTATTAATTACAGTATTTACAATTAATGAAACAAAAGGCTGCATTTTTCTACTATCACCCAAGGCTGACAAACCTTTTGTGTTATAAGCAATTCCAACATTTCCAGATATAATTGTAGGTAGTAAATCATTATTTAATTCTAAAAGTCTATGTTTTATGTTTAATTCATAGTTACCCATTCTATTAGTACGGGCAAGGTCAACAAGCAAATCATCAGTGAATGCGTAACCTAAGTGCATTCTAATAGTTGAGCCTCCGTCTAACCCGAATAAATTATCAATTCCAGTTGTTACAGTTTGGTTAAACCTATGTTCAATTCCATAAATAAAATCTCCTTTTTTAATGGTTTCAGAAGTAGGTTGATTTAAAGCATAAGTAGAGTGAAATAATTGAAACCTTGCTTCAGTAGCTTCGCTTGGCTTCCAAGCAACATCTTGAGAAAAAAGATTAGATGAAAAAACTATCAAAATCAAACAAATATATTTTTTCATTTTTACTTAACCTTTTTAAGAAAAAATTCAATAAGCATATCAATATTTTCATTTATTTTAGCAAACATCATTTGAGGGATTTCAATTTTATAATCTGGAAGTTTAATTATAAACTTAGTTGATATTTTATAACCATTATTGCCATCAGGAATTAAAGTAACATATATTTTAGTTTTTTTTGCAACTCCATGAGTAGTGAAATCACCTTCTGCAATTGCCTCAAACTTACCACCTTTATCTTGAACTGAAGTAATTGTTCCCTTGAAATTTGCTTTTGGATATTTGCTTGTATGCAAATAATTATCTCTCATGTGTCTATCTCTCAATCCCATATTGGTAGTAAGAGAATTCATATCTACTTCAAAATAAAAAGTAGAATTTACAAGTCCACCAGAGGCATCAGCCAAAAAACCATCTATTTTTTCAGTTGTTCCGTCAAAATCTTCAAGTGACATTTTAGAAGTAAACTTTACTAAGTTCTTTTTTGATTTATCTACATTATATTCGCCTGCTTTCAGATTAAAACCTATTAGCATAAAAATAAATATTAGAATTACATTTTTTTTCATTTTATTTCTTAAATTAAATTTATAATTAATTATTTATTGCACCATTATCAATCCAAGCCTTAATTGAATCAATTTGAGCTTGAGGCAAGGCGGAGAAACCAGAAGATTTACTTGGCATAATTCCTCCAAAGTTTGGATTAGCTATAATTTTCATATAGAGTACACTTCCCATTGCGTTTCCTGGCTGAATCAAAAGCGAATTGTAAGTTGACTGTACTTTGAATAATGAAGCATAAGAAACACCATCAGTAAGATTTGGAAATGTTCCACCATTAATATGGCAACCAGAAGTTGCACATTTGTTATTTAATACAGTTGATTGAATTGCACTAAATTTAGCTTTCATTGGACCAATAGTTGTGTCAATTGGAATATTAAGAGGAGTTCTTATTTTTTCTTCACAAGAATTTAAAAGTACAATCAATGAACAAAAGCTAAACAAAACTATTTTTTTCATTTATTATTCCAAATTTGTAATATATTCTACAATTAATAACACGAATATAAGTAAAATGTTACTTATACTAATTTAGAAACGAATATAAAGCTAATTATTTTTATGATACATTTTTTTTTTAGAAATTTTAATGAATGATATTTAGAATTAAACAAGTTCTCTGAATTTAGGTATCCAAAGATGTTTTTTCATATTAATAGCATCACCATCGAACTCAATTCCTTCGCTTACAAGCAATTCTTTCATTAGGTTTGCAGTTTCAAAATATTGTTTGCCAGTTAGCAAGCCATTTCGATTGACAACTCTATGAAATGGCAATGGCTGACCAATTGCTTTATTTAATACCCAACCTACCATACGTGCAGATGATTTCAATCCACAGGCTTGAGCAATAGAGCCATAAGTGGTTACCATTCCCAAAGGAATTTCGCTTACAATAGCTAATACATTTTCTTGAAAATTCATTTAATTTGTTCTCTAAAAATAAGTAGGTTAACATTTAAGCAAATTAAGCATTTAAAGAGAAATAAATTAGTAAAATTACTAAAAAATCAAAAAATAAATAAAATCATTTGAAAATATCTAATTTTACTACTATTTTAAACATTAGATTATTGTGAAATTTAAAATATCTATTTCAAATTGAAAAATGAATTAAAAATATTATCTATCAAACTTGGGTTTATTAATTTAATCCTTGTTTTAATATATTCTTTTGCAATTAATTCTTGTGCTCCAATCAAAACAGAACCCAAAGAATTAAGTTGTCCAATTCCAATCCAGAATTGCTCTGCAACTCAGTGGAAAGGTATGGCACTCGATACAAGCAAAAGAGTTGTTGAATTTTTGGGATACTATTATTCTGTCAAACCAGTTGAAAATTTAGATACTGAAATAGGCGAATATGCTCTTGCTTTCAATGGTAGCAATCCAATTGTCTCTTACAATAGCAATAGCAAGCAATATTTAAAGCAAGCAAGATATGTAAACCCTCACCATATCACTCCAACTGATTCGATAGAAATAGAATCAAAAGGGCAATATGGTGCTATTAGTTTTAATGGAAATAATGTAGCAATTTCATTAGTAGCTGAAAATAAAGAAGAAAAAATGCACTTAGGAAGGCTAAGAGTTCATGAAAATGAAGCTATTGGTATTTCAAGAATATATATTGGCAATCTTAGTGGCAATAAAATATCTAATTTAAAACTTCTTTACACCCCAGATACTTTAGATAATGATGTTTGGGAAGCTCACCCTGCTTTTTCTCCTGATGGCAAATATTTGTTTTTTGCTTCAAATAGAAGTAAAGGCATTGGTGGAGTTGATATTTGGTATAGAATAAATCAAAATGGCACTTGGAGCAATCCAATAAACTGTGGTAATGTTATTAATACAGAATGTGATGAGTTAAGTCCTTATGTTTCACCAGATGGTAAAAACTTTTATTTTTCTTCAATGGGGCATGAATCAGTTGGTGGATTTGATATTTTTACTTCAAAACTTGAATTAAGCGATAAGGCAAATTTCACTGAAATGAAAAACATACGCTACCCAATGAATACCACTGCCGATGAATTGTTTCCTTCATGTTTGGGTAATTGTGATTCAATATTTTTCTTTAGTTCAAATCAAAATGCACCAGCTCAAAAAAATAGTGAAGTTTTTAGCGATTTGAATATGTTTGTAAAAGAAAGAAACTTTGTAAAAACAATTGATAAAGGTACTTTATCAAAGCCAAAAGATATTGAAATAAAAGTAGATGAACCAGTTGTAGAATACAAACCTGAATTCAATGTACCCGACCCAGTATTTGCTAATGTTTCGCAGAGCTTTACACTAATTGGTAAAGTTGTGAACCAAGAAACTCAAGAGCCAGTAATAGATGCTACTATTACTGCAAAAAATCCTGAAACAAAGGAAATTGAAAGACAAACCAAGACTGATGCTTCTGGCACTTATTCAATAGAATTACTCAAAGGTGCTGAAATTGAAGTTGTTACTCAGGCAGAGAATTTATTTTATGATGCTTTCAAATTTAAAGTTGAAAAGAAAGATACAACAAGTGTAATCATTAGAAAAATAGAGCTCCCAGTAATCCTAACTTTAAGGGTTAATTTTCCTTATGATGAATATAAGGAGCCTTATCCATTTATTTTAGATAGTAATGGAACAGAAACTAAAACTACATGGCAAAATGAAATAGATAATCTTGCTGAAAATCTATTGAAGACTATGAATAAAATTGATAAAATATTATTAGTTGGTCATACTGATGATGTTGGTAGTGTTGAGTACAACAAAAACTTAGGTCAGAAAAGAGTAGAATTTGTAGTAAATCAGTTAATATTAAGGAATGTTACTAAAAAATTATTATTCCCTCGTTCAGCAGGTAAATTAGAACCTATCAAAAAAAGAACTGATGAAGAATTGGACACTCACCGCAAAAGATTACGTAGAGTAACTATGGAAAAAATATTTAAATAACTAAATTTAAGAAAAAAAAATCCTATACATTGTATGCATCGGATTTGTAAAGTCGTTAGTAATATGAAAATTAAGCTACAGTTACTTCTTTGCAAAGATAAACATCTTGTATTGTATTTAATAGTTCTGCACCTTCTTTCATTGGTCTTTGGAATGCTTTTCTACCTGAAATTAACCCCATTCCACCAGCTCTTTTATTAATAACTGCTGTTTCTACTGCTTCAGCAAAATCATTTGTTCCAGAAGCACCACCAGAATTAATTAATCCAGCTCTTCCCATATAGCAATTTGCTATCTGATAACGTGTTAAGTCAATTGGGTGATCAGAATTT
>JAYTXK010000132.1:0-2115 GCA_043743005.1 Ignavibacteriota bacterium | reverse complement strand
TTTACTTGTTCTAATTTCAACAATTGAATTTTTATTTGAAAATTTAAAAGCATTATCTATTATACATTCTAAAAGTTTGATAAAATGCTTATCATATATTTTTATGCTATAATCTTGTAAATAAAATTTAATATCAAACTTTCTATCATAGTTTTCTGCAATATTATTTCCTATTGATTTAATTGTATTTTCAGTTAATTCAGAATGTTTATTTCTTAGCTTATCAAGTTCATTTTTCTTTAATAAAATCAGTTCTAATTCATTATAAGTAATAAAATTTTCAAATAAATATAGTAACCTTGTACCTTCAGAATGAATATCATCTGCCATTTCTTTAGCATCTTCAATATCTATTTTGCCAATACTTTTTCTTAGAATATCTGAATAACCTAATATCGAAATCAATGGTGTTCTTAATTCATGTGGAAAACTGCTTCCAATTGTTGACTTTAAATTATCATATTTTTTTTCAATTACTTCATTAGTGTTTGTAGTTTTTTTAATTCTTGTTTTAACTGCATTCATTAAGTCAGTAAATTCAAATGGTTTGGTTATGTAATCATCAGCACCTATATTCATACCTGCTCTAATATCATCTTTTGAAGACTTTGCAGTAAGAAATAAAAATGGGATTATTGCAGTATTTGGGTCTTTTTGCAACTCTTCCAATGCCTGATAGCCATCCATAATAGGCATCATAATGTCACAAATAATTAAATCTGGGAAATGTGTTTTTGCCATTTCCACGCCTTCTAACCCATTTTTTGCTTCAATAGTACGATAATCATTTAATTTTAATATTTGAGCAATATCTTCTCTAATATAAAATTCATCTTCTATTACTAATATTAAATTATTCATCACTAACTCTTTTAAAATATAATTTGAAACTAGTACCTTTGTACAATTCTGATTGAACTTCATATCTACAATCTAATTTTATTAAGCAATCCTTTACAACTGATAATCCTAAGCCAGTCCCTTGCTTGTTAGAAACATTTTTACCTCTAAAAAAAAGTTCAAAAATAGAACTTAATTCAGCTTCATCAATTCCAATACCATTATCTATAATATTAAAACAATAAACTTTATTTGAAATTGTCAAATTTATAGTTATTACACTTTCATTCTCAGAATATTTTATCGAATTTGAAATTATGTTCATTAAAATAAGTTTTAATAAATTTTCATCTGATTTTATTATTTGAGTGCCTAAGTTGTTATTAATAATATATTTTCTAAAGACTTTGTTTGTTAAATTAATTTCTTCAAATATTAATTCAATCAATTTTATTATATTAAATTCTGAATAATTTAAATTGATTACTTTGTTATTTGATTTTTCAATAAATAATATATTTTCTAATAAATTAGTTATAAAATCCACAGTTTTTGAAATTCTATTTAAATAATTTTGTTTGTCTTCATAATTTAGCTTATCGTAAAATTTATCAACAAATTGAGCTGAACTTTTAATTATTGTAAGTGGAGTTCGAAATTCATGAGAAACCAAAGTGATAAATCTTGATTTCATTTCATTAACTTCTTTCTCCAAATCAAGCATTCTACGAATTTCTTCTTCAGCTGCTTTTCTTTCAACAATTTCATTTTCTAATCTTTTTACTAATAACTTCAATTCCAAAGTTCTATCTAAAATAGTTAGTTCTAAATTTTCATTTACAATAATTAAATCCTTTTCAGCACGTTTTCTTGTTGAAATATCAACAAAACTAAAAATCTTAAATTTTTTGTTACCTAAATTAACAAAAGAAATTTTAAGAAGAATAGGTATATTTTCCGAATTTTTATGAAATATATATGTTTCTTGAGCATTTAAGTTATTATAGTCAAAATGATCAATAAATTCAATTACATTTTTGTTTATTAATTCTGATTCAGTACATTCAAACATATTAGTAGCAATAAAATTAGCTTTATTTATTAGATTATTATCATAGTCAGTAACTAAAATTCCAGTTTGAACTGAATCCATAATAGCATTTAATTCAAATCCTTTTAATTCAAGTTCTAATGTTTTAAAAGCTATTCTTTGCTCTAATTCAGATTTAGTTTCAACAAGTTTTTTATTAATTTCAACTCTTTCTATTGTACTTG
>JAYTXK010000131.1:0-3290 GCA_043743005.1 Ignavibacteriota bacterium | reverse complement strand
ATGCAGAAGTAGGCAAAAGATTACGTGAAGTACGTTCAATCTTTAATGAAGGAACTAAATTATCAGGTGAGCAGTTCGCTTATTTATTAGATGAAACTGGCGATAGAATTAGAAACTATGAGCTTGGTAGAGCAGTAGTTCCAATTCGATTACTATTTGCTTTATACCAAAGAGGTATAAGTTTGAGTTTCTTAGTAGCAGGCGAAGGAGATATGTTTGCCGATAATGATGCAGGTTTGAAATTCAAAGAAGTAATAAATGAAAGAGATACTTTTGATAAAGTTGGTGGTCATATACTAAAAGCAGCAGCAGGAAAAATTCAAAAGTGAGTCTGTATCTAAATAAATATACCGAAAAACTTAGTGGCTTTTCTGAAGATGAGCTACTAAAGGAATATCGTATATTATTCAGAATCCAATCTGATGAATCTGATAATTTAAGCAAAAAATTTGATATTTTGAATGAATGGCTTGAAGAAAATAATAAGAGCTTATTAGAAACTTTACAGCTTGAAATTGCTTTAGATAATGAAGAAGGAATTGATGATGAAATTCTGCATGCATTAAAAGCTCAAAATAGATCTCTTGGAGAAAAAATAAGAGGAAATGAACGTATAATCAAGCAATTAGTTGAGTTAATTGGAATTGATTTAAGTCAACTTGGTATAGCAGTTGTTGATGGTGAATCTATGAAAGATATTGGCTTGCTCAATGGTGAAGTATTATTATATACAAAAACAAAAACAGTTAAAGAATACGATATAATTGTTGTTAATATTAACGACAAATCATATGTAAAAACTTATAGAATAATTGATGGTAAAAATTGGATATTTCCAGAAAACAAAGACTATGAACCAGTTTGTTTAGATGATTTGGAAAAATATGAGCTTTTGGGAGTTGTAAAAAAGAAAATTTCGAGTATAATATGATACTTAATAGTGAAGAAGAAAAAGATTATTACCTCAATGAAAATGGGTTACTCGTTTTCACTAAAGAATATCATACTAAAAGAGGTTTTTGTTGTAAAAATGGTTGCAAACACTGCCCTTATGACTTTCAAAAAAAGGATGATAAAAAATGAAATACATAATTCTTATAGTTTTAGCTTTTTTAATTTCCTGTTCTGATAAATTAGAAGAAAAAGATTATCCAAAAGGATTTATGGGTACTTGGGTTGGCAAATATGTTGGTAATGAAGTTACTATAAAGGTTCAATCAAAGAAAACATTACAAATTCAGTATATTGAATCAGGGGTAGCATTTAATACTAATTATCACTTTGATACAAATTTTTTGGTTATAGAATCACCTGAAGTATGGTATAAGATTGATTATATCAAAAGCAATGAATTTAAGTTTTTAAAAGAAGGAGATAAAACAATCAATCCTGCCTTAAATATCACAGGTATAGTTTTTACAAGAGTTGAATGAATTTGAAAAACAATTTTATTGGTGAATGGTCGCTTATTAGTATGACTAATGAAAACGATAATAAAATAATCTCCACTCCAAATGGTACTAATCTAAAAGGACTTTTAATTTATAACGAAACAGGCACTATGTCTGCTCAATTAGGGAACTTTGAAAGGAGTAAATTTAAATCAAATGATTTTAGATACGGGTTGACTGATGAGATTATTCCTGCATTTAATGGCTTTATTTCTTATTTCGGTACTTATTCAATAAATGAAGAAAAATCTTATATTGTACATAACGTAGAAATGAGTTTATTTCCTAATTGGATTGGAACAAAAGTTAAAAGATATTACGAATTTAAAGATAATTTACTAATTCTAAGAGCCACTCCAATTTTAGAAAATGGAATTGAAGTTACACCAACTTTAACTTGGGAACGTAGAATTTAATTAATATAGTTAATTAAGTTTGCTACAAAGTCAATATTTTTAATAAACATAAAAACAAAGTCTTTGCAAATTACTTACAATTTATTATAATATTATATTTTGTAGTTTAATTAATATAATTAGGATAACTTTCTCAAAAAAATATGATAATTTAAGTTTTTCAAATTAATAAATGTAAAAAACAATATGAAAGATATAATTATTTCAGTTTCTATCGAAATCAATACTCCAATTTCTAAAGTATGGGAAGCCCTTGTTACTCCTGCCATTATAAAAGAATATATGTTTGGTACTCAAACAACATCTGATTGGAAAGTTGGAAGTAAAATAACATATACTGGAAATTGGGAAGGAAAGGAATATGAAGATGGTGGCATCATAACTGAGTTTGTTGAAAACAAAGTATTTGAAAGTACATATTTTAGCTCAATGTCTGGTGAGGATAATATTCCAGATAATTATTCATTAGTTAGATACGAACTAACTGAAAATGCCAATGTAACAATATTAAAAGTTATACAGGATAATATTAAAGATGAAGCAAAAGCTGAACATTCTAAAACAAATTGGAATTATGTATTAAAGCTGCTTAAAGATATAGTTGAAAGATAATAATATATAAGGTTTTTAAAATCTAAATCATTCAAAAAATAATAATAACTTGTTATTTTGATTTTATTTAGTTAATTTACTTTATAGAATTAATGACTTTAAAAATAAATATTTAAAAAAAAATAGGTGTTAAAATGAAAAAAACAATTTGTGTTCTATTTATATTTGTAATAGCTTTTCTTTTCAATGTTGAGCTATTCTCACAAACTCAAACTGCAGTTCAATTTAGTGGCAAAGATTGCAATGGTGTATCACAAGATTTATATGCAGATTTAGATGCTGGATATATTGTATTTTTACATTTTTTTATGCCAAATTGTACCATGTGCCCACCATCGGCAAAAACTCTTCAATCATTTGGAACTAACTTAATGAAAAACTCTTCAGCGAAAATTAAAGGATATGCAATGCCATTTAGTCAAACTGATTGTGTCAACACTTCTACTTGGGTAACTTCAAATGGATTAAGTCTTTATACACCATACAGTAATGGAGCATCTCAATTGCCAAGTTATGGTGGCTTTGGTATGCCAACAGTAGTTGTAGTTGGAGGCAAAGATCATAGAGTGCTTTATTCGTCTTTAAGTTTTTCAAAAAAAGATACTCTAATGATTAGAGATTCAATTTATAAAGTACTTAATATAAAAGCAGGAGTTGAAGATAATAATGATTTGGTTAATTCTTTTAATGTTTATCCCAATCCAGCTTCAAACTTAGTAACTATTAATCTTGAATTAAAAAAGACTTCTGATATTAATATTGAAATTATAGATATTACTGGTAAACAAGTTGCTTTAGTTATGAATGAAAA
>JAYTXK010000130.1:0-3490 GCA_043743005.1 Ignavibacteriota bacterium | reverse complement strand
ACAAATGCAGTATCTTGAACTTCAATTATTTTTCCGTGCATTCCTGCAGCAGTTATAACTTTATCACCATTACCTAAAGAAGAAAGCATATTTTGACTTTCTTTTTGCCTCTTTTGTTGTGGGCGAATTATCATAAAGTACATTATTAAAATAATTGAACCAAACATAACTATTGTTGGCATTATACCACCATCTGCTTGCCCACCACCTTGTGAAGCCATTGCAAAAACTTTTTCTGAAAAAAGCATTATATATCCTGTAATTTTAAGTATTATAATTTTTTAAAAAATCGTCTTTCCATTGACGAAAACTTCCCTCAAGTATTTTTTCTCTAGCTGTTTTTGTTAGCCAAAGATAAAATGCTATGTTTTGTTGAGAAGCTAATTGAACCCCCAAAATTTCATCAGACATAAATAAGTGCCTCAAATAACCCATAGTGAAATTTTGACTTGCATAAGAATCTAAACCTTCATCAATTAAATCTTTAGAATATTTATGTTTACTGTTTCTAATATTGACTTTTCCATGAGTTGTGAATATTTGACCATTGCGTGCATTTCTTGTGGGTAATACACAATCAAACATATCAATTCCACGTTCAATAGCTTCTAATATATTTGCTGGAGTGCCAACTCCCATCAAATATCTTGGCTTATCTTTTGGCAATATTTCAGTTGATATTTCAATCATTTCATACATAATTTCAGCTGGTTCACCCACTGATAGCCCACCAAGGGAATAACCATCAAAATCAATTTCAACCATTCGATTTATATATTCTTTTCTTAGCTCGGAAAACATTCCACCTTGCCCAATTCCAAAAAGAAATTGTTGATAATTATACTTTTCAGGAATATTTTCTAAGGAAATTTTTGAGCGTTCAGCCCAATCGAGTGAAAGTTCAATAGATTTTTTAACATAAGATTCCTCTGAAGGATATGGTACACATTCGTCCAATACCATCATTATGTCCGAACCGATAACTCTTTGAATTTCAACAACTTTTTCAGGAGAAAAAAAATGTTTTGAACCATCAATATGTGATTTGAACTCAACTCCTTCCTTTGAAATTTTTCGCATTTCTTGCAATGAAAACACCTGATACCCACCACTATCAGTAAGAATTGGTCTGTCCCAATTCATAAACTTGTGCAAACCTTCAAAATGAGATAATACTTCAATACCAGGTCTCAAATATAAATGATAAGTATTGCCAAGAATAATTTTAGCATCAAACTCAACTAACTCTCTTTGTTCAATTGATTTAACAGTTCCTTGAGTGCCAACAGGCATAAATATTGGAGTTGGTATTTCACCATGATGAGTTTTCAACATTCCTACTCTAGCATTTGAACCAGAATCTTCAGCAATTAATGTAAATAATTTATTTTTCAATTTGTTATAAATATTTGTTATAGATTTTTTTAATTAATAAATAAATTGAAATAGATGATATAGATCCAATTGTATCAGCTATCCAATCTAATACTTCAACTGATCTTCCAACTATAAATGATTGATGGAATTCATCACTAACTCCATAAAGTGAACCAAGTAAACAAGTCATCAAAAAAACTTTTTTAAAAGTTATGTTTTTTGAAATTAAAAATAATTGAATAGAAGAGCCAAGAGTGAAAAATGCAATAAAATGTTGAACTTTATTTTCTAAAGTTGAAGGAAAATATATTTTTGGCACTTGTGGTTGGTGCGATAAAATAAAAATACTTAAAGTAATTATAAGAAAGGGAGTTAAACATATTAGCTGAATTTTTTTTTGAGAAATTTTATTTTGCATATTTATATTGCATATTTTAAGTAATTAATTATATTTGAAGCAGTTAGACTTTCTTTATTATACTTATTAGTATATATATCAGCTGCTCTCCCATGAATAAATACTGCTAAAATAGTTGCATTGATTGAAGTAAGTCCTTGTGATAAAAACGAGAGGATAACTCCAGTTAATACATCACCACTACCAGCTGTGGACATACCAGAATTTCCAGTAATGTTTAAAAATGTATCTATTCCATTTGTTATTATTGTAGTTCCACCTTTTAAAAGTAAAACACAATTCATTTTTTGAGCATATTTAATTGCTAAGTTAATCCTATCATTTTCAATCTCTTCAATAGTATAGCCTGATATTCTTGAAAATTCATATAAGTGAGGTGTTAAAATTACATTTTGGTTTAATAACTTAGGTAAAGCATACAAAGCATCAGCATCAATAACTAAGTACTTATTATCTTTATATTTATCAACAAGTTGTATTACATTATCTAAGATAAATTTTGACTTCCCAATTCCAGGTCCAATAGCTATTGCTTTAGATTTATTTAAAGTTACATTATCAATAATAGCAGTATCAATCTCATGGCAAATTATTTCTGGTAAAATTGCAGAATGTTTGGAATATGTAAATAAATGCACTAATCCTGCACCAGAATTAATAGTTGCATTTGCAGTTAACGCACCTGCTCCTTCCATTCCAATACCACCAGCTATAACTGAAACAATTCCATAATCAAATTTTGAAGTATTACTTTTTCTTTGTGGAAGAAACTTTCTAACATCACTATTTTCAATAAATTTAACATTTGAAAACTCTTTAATTAAATTAGGTTGAATACTCAAATCACAGATGTGTGTTTTAGTTAATAATTCTTTATCAAATAAATATGCTATCTTATTTGAATACATAGTAATTAAAGCATCACACTTAAAGTAGTCATTATTTCTCTTTCCTGTATTTGCATTCAAACCAGTTGGTACATCAATTGCAATTTTAAATGACTTTTTTTTATTTGCCTTTTTCAAAACATTTATAACTAAACCTTTTATATTTTCATCACCACCAATTCCAATAAGACAATCAATAATACAATCTGATTTAAAGCTAATTGAATTTAATGAAGTTTCGCTTTCAATTTGTAGATTTTTAATATCTAACTTGATAATTAATAAATAATTAGCTTTTGTTTCTTCAGACATTTTATTCAAATCACCTATCCAAAGAACTTTTACTTTGAATTTTGCTGATAAAATCCTACTAATTGCAAATCCATCTCCACCATTATTACCACTACCACAAAGAATAATAAACGATTGAATATTTTTTTTAATTGCAATTTGTTTAATTACTTGTGATGCTTGCAATGCAGCAGTTTCCATTAAAGAAGAAGATTTATACCCTAATTCATTAATAAGATAATTATCAAGATTTTTAGATTGTTCTTTGGAAAAAATATATTGCATTTATTTATTTGTTATAAATTTGAATTACAAAATTACTTAATTTTGTACTGAATTTTTCATTGTTTTTCATTTATTTGCAACATTTTAATCTAAAAAGCGTATCTAATTCATAGATGAAAGCTATAATTGAAAGTATATATAATTACATAATTGGAAAAGTCGGAAATAATAGAATATTAGTTCTTTTTTTGATTATTTTTCTACTATTTATTAGAATTGCAGGCGATTCTTT
>JAYTXK010000129.1:0-3655 GCA_043743005.1 Ignavibacteriota bacterium | reverse complement strand
TCTCATCCCATGAGCACAATATACCACTATTTCGGTATTTTTATCCATATCTGAAAGTAAAAAATTTGCATTATTCATAATGCCTGCAAGTGGAATATTTTGTGAATTATCAATAAATCCAGTTTCAACTTCATAAGTTTCTCTTACATCTATTAGTTTAAAATATTTATTTTCACTTTGCCATTTGTTAAGCTCTTTGGCTGAAATAGTTTTAATCATATCTTCTTGTAATCCTTAAAATAATTAGTATAATATTGTAAATTGGGTAAATAAATATGTAGAATAACTGTTAAAACTTGATTAAATTGTAAATTAATATTTTACAAATTACAATTAAGTTTGATTTTACTCAATACAGATATTTTGAATTTGATATGAATTTAATTTTTCTAGGTCCTCCAGGTGCAGGCAAAGGTACACAAGCTCAAAGATTATGTTGGGACTATGAAGTAGCACAAATTTCTACTGGAGATTTGTTACGCTCTAATATTGCCGAAGGTACACCAATAGGAATAGAAGCAGATAAATACATTCATCAGGGTAATTTAGTACCTGATGATTTAATTATTGGAATGATTAAAGAAGAATTAAAATTTACTTTAAGTGGTGGGTTCTTACTTGATGGGTTCCCTCGCAATGTGGCTCAAGCACAAGCATTGGATAATTTGTTAATCGAAATGGGTCTGAAAATTGATGCTGTACTCGTATTAGAAGTGCCTGCTGATGAAATAGTAGCAAGACTAACTGCAAGACGTACTTGCCCAACCTGTGGCAAATCATATCACTTAATATTCAATCCACCAGCAAAAGAAGGATTATGTGATATAGAAGGTGCTACACTTTATCAAAGGAAAGATGATAATGAAGTTACTGTAAAGCATAGACAAGAAGTTTATGAAGAGCAAACCAAACCAATCATCAAATATTATGAAAAGCAAGAGATAGTTCATAAAATAAGTGGATTGGGCAAACTTGATGCCGTTTATTATACTATCAAAGATTTGTTAAAACAAATAGTTTAATAATTGAAAGTTTTAACTAAATTTTAATTATTTAATAATCATTAATTTATCAAATTTAGTTAAATTTCCTGCACTAAGTTTTATAATGTAAAATCCATTCCTTATTGATTGCAAATCTATATCTTTACTTCCATTTAAGCCATTTTCATTTAACACTACTTGACCTAATTCATTTAAAAATTCAATTGAATAATTATTCAAATTTGTGTTAATATTTAAAACATTATTAGCTGGGTTTGGTGAGAAGGAAAACTTCAACTTAGCTTCTTCTTCTTTAATATTAGTAATAGAATTTAAGCAATTTAATAAGTTAGTTTTATATTCAGTTTTATTTTTCCCACCAGCTATGCAAATAGTACATATTCTTGATTCACCTTGCTTTAGCTCTCCAGGATAACGCATTCCTATTATGCTACTTATATCGCTTGTTGCTGTATCTTGAAAAGTCAAACCACTATTTAAAGATTTAATTATATCTGTATCATTATAATTATAGTTAAAATTTAAATTTGCTAATTGTGCAATTGCACCACTTTCCTTAGATGTTATAGAAGTGCCAAATGTAAGTGAGTCATTTATATACTGTACATAATTGGCTGCTGAATTTATTCCTTTATAAGCAAGTGGAATTGCCTCTTCAAAAAGCAAAGCTTTGTTTTGAGTGTAACCTTTCTCATAGCCTACATCCCAATCCATTTTATAGCCAATTGAGAAATTATTAAAAACTATATTAGATTTATTAGTTGCTTTTATTTCAATTTTAGAATAGCCATTATTACCTTGAGGTGTAAAAAACTTTTGTTCAATTAAAACTGAGTCTGAATTATCAAACTTCCCTATTACTTTTATACTTTTATTTGGTGTAACATAAGGTTCTACATAGCTGAAATCATTATTTACAGGAGGAGTTCCATTATTTGCACTCAATACTTTTATATCATTATTTGTAGCTACTAAACCACCTTCATATAGAACATCACCAAATCCATTAAGTGAAAATCCATAGCCTTGTCTATTTGTAAAATTTGTACTAAATCCAAAAGTTCCACCAAGAGCAGCAGAATATGTGATAGCATCATTTCTAAAAGTTACAACATCTGGAATTGGGTTAAAATCTACAAATGCAAAATCAGTATAATTATTATCAGCCGTAATATCAATTCGATAAACATATTTGCTCATACTATAACCATTAATTTTAATAATAAATGGACCTAAATCAAAGTCTTGATAAGCATCTATTTTATTATACTTTACTTCGTCAACTAAAAGACTTGCTAAATTTGTTGTATCATCAGTCCAAGCAAGGCTAAGTTTGAATTTTACATTAGTTGCTGCACCCAAAACATTTTTTGATTTTATTACTAATTTAACCTCATCACCAATTGAAAAATACTGCTTTATATTATTATTTTGATCTAATATTTGAACTTCTTTTCTATAGAATCCAGGATGTGAGAATGGATCAGTTTCTAAAGCCTTTTGAAGATTTAATCTTCCGGGAATTGTACTTTTAAAATTTAAGTTTAGACTTGAAATATCGTCAGTTGATTGTCTTAAATGTTGAATAGATTGCAATACATCTAAGTTTGGGAATTGAGAACGAAGAAGCCCCATACCACCAGCTACTACTGGAGATGAAAATGAAGTGCCACCTCCACAATTTGTATATCCAGATGTTGCATTTAAGAGCGAAACATTGTTAATTCCTTGTGCTAAAATATTGCAATGAGCTCCTATACTTGACCCAGTTGATAAAATATCTTCATCGTTAACTTCACCAACTCCTAAAGCACCAATTAATCCTCCTGGGTAGCGAGTTCTGAACCTATCTAAAATAGTATTGCCGAGTATATTACCAGAAACTGAAACAACAACTAAATTTTTTGCAACTGCATAATCAATTACATTTTGGTAAAAAGTTGAAAAATTTGGATTGCCAACATTTGCCCAACTGCAATTAACTACAGAAAATCCTTTTTGAGCAGCAAAAAGTATTGAAGAATATCCTGAAAGCAGTTTGTCGCTGTTTGTTTTAGATATTTTTATGGGGAAAATAGAACACTTACCTGCTATACCCGCCATTCCAATTCCATTATTAAAAGTTGCTCCAACTATACCTGCTGTTAGAGTGCCATGGTCATCAGAATTTAAAGTGCTTGACCCATCTAACTTATTTTCAGGGTAGAAATTATAACCATTATAATTATCAATATACCCATCATTGTCATTATCTTTTCCATCTATTGGATCATTAACATTTAAAAATAAAGATTTTTTCAAATCTTCGTGGTTTTGGTTTGTACCATCATCACTTATACCAATTATTACTTTTGGATTTCCTTGATTTACTCCCCATGCTTCAAATACTTTTGAATTAAAAAGAACTCTTTGTTGGCTTGATTTTGGGTCATTTGGAATATACTGCTTTTGAATTTCTTGAATGCAATATGGTTCGGCATTTTCTATTTTAGGATATTTCATTTTTAGATAGTAGCAGAATTTATTTGGTTCTATATTGCTTTTATAAGTTATAATAAAGGTTCTTAATAATTTTTCTTCAGATTTGTAAATTGGGTTTAAATCATTATCATTTGAAATTAAAGACCAGTTATTTTGTTTGAATAATTCAG
>JAYTXK010000128.1:0-1923 GCA_043743005.1 Ignavibacteriota bacterium | reverse complement strand
AATACAAAAAGCTTCCACTCTGATTTCTCAACAATGGGTTGCAACCCATTGTTAATTTTCCTACCTAACTACCATCACAGAAATATTATTAGTTTTATTGCCGTGCTTAAGTTGTATCATATATACTCCACTTGTAGCCTTAGTGCAATCCCAAGTAAGATAGCCAGAATATGAATTTAATTTATTTATTTTAATATTACTTTTATCATCTATTTTATTTCCAAATACATCAAATACATTTATTTCAGAAGCATTAATATCAAAACTCATATCCCAATATATCAATGATTTCACTTCATTTATTGCAGGTATTGGGTAAGGAGGAGCAGAATAAAACGCAGTTTCATTTTCTGTTAATTCAATGTTGGATTTAGCATCTAAGCTCACTATAAAACTTTGATTAAGATTGGTTTTTTCAATATATGTACTCACAAAATACTTTTCTGAATCAGCAAATTTTTTAATTCTATCCCAAGCTATTGTTGGATCTATAGCTTTTTCTTTCCATTGCTCAAAATCATAATTGATATTTACAAAACAAAAATTATCTCCTACAAGGAAATATTTATTACTAAATTCTAACAAATATTTTGAAAATCTTTTATCTCCTTTTGTTTGAATTTCATAAACTTTTTTAGCAGTTTTATTCTTATTATCATAAATGTAAATATAAGTATTGTTTATTAATCCATCATAGTTATATGCTACAATCATTGCACTATCTTTACTTTTACCAATAGTATAAAAATCAAAATTTGTAAAAAATGTACTTAAAATAGTATCTCTTTTCCAGTTTTGGCTATTTTCTACCCAGTTTAACACTACTACTTTGTTTTCAACATCTTTTATAGTTGTTAATAAGAATCCTTCTTTTACACTTTTGAACGAAGCATACCTTGCATAGTTAACTGAGTCAACTACTCTTTTTGTAGTATTCAAATCAGTATCAAAATTGAAATAAATTATATAATTTTGCTTCCCAGATTGATAATTACCTACAAAAACAAATTTATCATCTACATTACTAACATTTACTACATTGCAATCATACTTATAGTCTTTGTTTTTAACATAAGTCAATGTTTTACCAAAATCTTTGCTAATAGCAATATTATCGAACTGGATATAACTACCATTCATAAAATAAATAAAAGTTCCATTTGTATCTAAATATTTGGCTGTAAGACCAGTTCTATTATTTTTAAATAAGTTTTTAAATTTTGCTTCTTGAAAGTCTCTATCTACTGATTTATAAGTGAAACCATTATTATCCGTATAAGTTAAGTCAACTAAATCATCCATATAATATCTATAATTTTTATTAACCAAATCTGGCTGATTGAGAAATAAATTGCCTCTTGTGCTAATTACTTTCCAAGTTTTACATTTATCATTTGAAATTATTAGAAATTTATTATCAGAAACTGCTATAAAAGTATTTTCAGATAATTGAGTTACATCTGGTATCCTTGTCGCTCCAGATACTCCAATAATACCTGAATTTCCTATATGAATTAAGCTATCATTGGCACTTAAAGTATCAACTCCCAATAAGTACACACTTGATCTATAAAGTGATAAACTGTTATAAGTATTATCATAAAATTTATAATTTGTTCCATTTAAATTAAAAAAATTACCATCATATTTTTTTTTCTCATTATTAGAATTTAAAGAAACAAGATTTGAGTCAATATTGTATTTAAAATATGCTGATTGATATTTATCATTAAAAGAACTAAGGTAAAAAAGTATTTTATTATTATACTTTCTAAAATTATTAATAATTCCAGTTTGACAAGTATCACATACAGTAATTGAGTCTAATACTATTTCATTATTTAAGAGTTTTTTAATATTTAATTGATATATTTTGTTACTTTTTATAGCTGTAAAGTATAATTCATCTTTGTAAAATAATAA
>JAYTXK010000127.1:0-5366 GCA_043743005.1 Ignavibacteriota bacterium | reverse complement strand
GAATAATCATCCATAATATCATTTTGCATTTCACTACCTATTACAACCTTTATTCCAGTATTATTATCACCAAAATTATCTAATAGATGTACTATCACATCTTCATTTTCAACTAATTCAATTACAGATTTAACTTTACTTAGCACGTCAAACTCTGGTTGGTTTATAAGATTTTGAGCACCAGAGGTTACAATTTTTTCTTTATCTTGAGCACTATTAAAAATTTTATCAACAGAATCAACAAATAATCTTATTAATGGATAATCATTATACCCATATTCGTATATGATTTCTGCAAAATTGTCTCTTAGAAATCTTATTGATTTGCCAGCTATTTTTTCATTTATATAGTTTGATATTTTATCTAAATAACTATTGTTAATCTCAAAATTTGCCTCTAAAGTAACAGTTCTTACAATATTAGAATCTAAAGATAATACAACTAAAAGTTTAGTTGAAGAAAGTGAAATAAGCTGCATTTTCTGAACTTTGATATCAAGCAGTTGGGGGATTTTTATAACACTTAAATATTGAGACAAAGCACCTAATACTTTTGTAGCCTCTTTTAATACTTGCTCATTTTCAATATTATCAATTTTTAATGAATTATTTAACGTAATAATATCATTTTCAGAAGAATTATAATTTGACAATGAGTCAACATAAAATCTATAACCTTTATCAGTTGGAATTCTTCCAGCTGAAGTATGAGGATGCGAAATATAGTCCATTTCTTCGAGGTCAGACATAATATTTCTTAAAGAGGCAGCACTCAAGTTTAATTTATCCTCAAGATACTTTGAAAGTGATCGAGAACCAACTGGAGAAGCTTTTAATATATACAAATTAATAATTGATCTAAGAATTTCTTGTTCTCTTTCGCTTAATTCTCTATTCTTTATTTTAAAAAAATTATCCAATTGCTCTAATTATTAAATTTATTGTTTTGTTATTTTACTTATTTAATTGCTATCAAACTATCGATTTCTTGAGGAGTAACACTGGGAGGCATAATGTTTTTATTCAATTTATAAATTACAAATTTAGCTACCTTTTCAGCATCTTTTTTATCTTTAAACCCTACATTACCACTTACAGCTGGTATATTTGGCTGATGTATCATAACTTTATTATTACTTAAAATATCATAGCCATAAGTACCACTTACAGCATTAATAATATTGAATGAATACTTATCATCAACTTTAATAGTTTTAGTAGATTCTTTTTTTAATTTGTCTTGCTTATCAGTTTTGGCAAAAGCCAAACTAATACATACTAAGAAAATTATTATTATATAATTTTTCATAAAGTATTAAAATAAATGTATAGAAAAGTAATTGAACAAATTTGATACTTTAACAAGATATCAATTTCACAAAGATAACAAATTTATTATATAATAATATTATCAAAAATATAAACTTTGATAATATTATATTAGTTAAAACAAAATATAAGCTAAAACAACAAAATATCAAGTTGTTTTAAAAAAAAAGCCCTATCAAATTTCTTAGAAAGGACTTTTAATAAATTCAAAAATCTTAAAATTAATTTGCAGCTTTCAATTTGCCATCAACAGCTGATAACTGTTGAACATCATATTTAGATAATCTTTTGCCACCAATAAAGTGTTTCATATAGAAAGTACTTTCAAGTGAAGAAACAGTAACACCACTTCGAGAACTTGCGTGAGCGAATAAATTATCACCAAGATAGATACCAACATGAGAGGCGAATTTGCGAGAATATGTGTGGAAGAAAATCATATCACCAAATTGTAGGTCGTTCATAGAGCGAACTCTTGACCCAACAGTGATTTGCTCTCTTGCAGTACGAGGAAGAAGTACATTTGCTGTTTGATAGAAAATTGCTTGAACAAAAGCCGAGCAATCAATTGCTTTTCTACTCATTCCGCCCATTCTATATGGAGTACCCATCCAATTCATTATTTTATTCATTATATCTGATTTTTTCAAGCCATAAGCAGTCATTGCTTCATTACCAGATTCGTCAGTATCATCTACATAAGTTAGCCAAAGGCTATGGAATTTTTCATTACTAACTTGCACATCATCAAATTGGTCTAATTCTGATAAATCCTCGCCGTTATCACCTAATAATTCTCCAGTTTCTGGGTCTGTCATAGACATTTCATCATTATCAAATAAAATTTCACCATCATCGACTCTAATAATTTTACTTGTGTTATCTGCTTGAGATTCTAAGCCTGCAATATCGCTAACTTCTTTAGAGTTAGACATAATCATATTTAAGGCTTCTTTTTTTGTTTTTTCAGGGTTGTAATATCTATGTAATTTTGGTTTACCTTTTTTACCACCTTTTTTCTTTTTGGCAAAAGCATTATCTGCCATTGCCAAACATAAAACTGGAATTAAAAAAAGTATGAGGTATTTTTTAAATGTATTTACTAGTTTAGTATTCATTTTTCTCCCTTGTGAGTGTTTTTAAATTGCCATCACAGCAGTTTTGAAAAAATTATCGGTCACTAATAGTTTGAGTAATCAAATCTAAAGTTTTTTGTAACTGATTGTTATCAACAGATGCAATTAACAAAATTATATTGAAACTACAAAACAAAAAATGAAAATAAATAAAATATAATTTTACTTTAATATAAAAATAAAAATTTATATTTTGATAATATATATATAATATAATAACTTACAAATGTTCCTTAAAAAATTATAATAAAAACATAATGATACTATGAAGATAACAATTATACAAAACCAACCATTGCTTTTTAATCAAATTATGAATAAAAGTTTAATTATTGATAAAATTAATCAGTCAAATGGGGATTTAATTCTTTTCCCAGAGCTTTCAACCTCGGGATATTTCTTTCAAAATAGAAAAGAAGTTTTAGAAAATGCAATTTCAGTTGATGATGACTTTTTTAATGAATTACAAATAGTCTCAGGTCAGAAAAATCAAATAATTTCCTTAGGTTTTCCAGAAGTTGAAGCTATTAATGGAGAAACCAAACTTTACAATTCTGCAATTCTAATTTTTCCTAATCCTAAACTAAAATATGTTTATAGAAAAACACATTTATTTTATAAAGAAAGATTTTGCTTTGATGAAGGTAATACTGGCTTTAATGTAATTTATGATGAGGCTCAAGATATTAACATTGGCTTAATGATATGCTATGACTGGAGATTCCCAGAAGCTGCAAGGGCATTGGCTTTGAAAGGAGCAGATATTATACTATGCCCAAGCAATTTAGTTACTGAGCTTTGGACAAAAGTAATGCCTGCAAGAGCAATTGAAAACAAAGTATTTTTGGCAGTTGCCAATCGTATCGGTACAGAAACAAAAAATGAAGAAACACTAAAATTCAATGGTAAATCTGCTCTTTACGATACAAATGGTAATATGTTGAGTTCTTTTTCAGAAAATTCAAGCGAGGAACAAACTTTTATAATAGACCACCTCGAAAGCAGAAATAAGTATTTTAATTCAATTAATAACATTTTTATAGATAGAAGACAATGGGCTTATTAAATAGAATTGATAGAAGTTTACTATTTAAAAAGTGAATATTATTGATAACATTTAAAACTAATTTTAAAAATAAAAATATTTGAAACAAACTATTATATATTTTAGTGAATTGTGTCGCTTTTAGTATTATTTTTGAAAATTGTTTTTTTGCAATAAAAATTTCTTTTTATCACATCTTATTTTTGGACTATCATAATGAAATATAATATATCACTTATTTCAAAATTCATATTGTTTATTGCAATTTTCACTTTAATAAGTGGATGTAATAATGCCAAACATGCTGACAAAGCATTCCAAAAAGGAATGATTGCGTTTGAAAATGGTAGTTTAAAAGAAGCAATAGAACACTATGATGAAGCAATTTATTATGATAATAAATTAATTAAAGCATATCTTCAAAGAGGAATTGCTAAAAATGAATTAAATGATTATAGAAATGCAATTCTTGACTTTAATAAAATAATTGAAATAAATCCTAAAGAAATAAAAGCATATATAAATAAAGGGATATCAGTATCTGAATTATATGGTCAAGAAAAAGCTATTACTGAATTTGATAAAGCATTAGCTATTAGTTCAAATAATTTAGACGCTTTGAGTTATAAAGCATGTTCTCTATTAAAACTCCATAGAAGTATGGAAATGATAAAAGTTGTTCAAACTTGTGAAAAAATAAATAAAGGGTATTACACAAAGTTTTTAGAACTAAAGGAACGACGAAGAGCAATTTTAATATTAGGTCATTTGCCAAAGTACTATAATGATTATGTTGCTATGGCACTTAGCCAATTCAAAGACAATTGTTTAATGGAAGCTGCATTAAGTTTGGATTCAGCAATCAAAAGAAATCCAGATTCACATGCAGCTATTGCAATGAGAGGAGAAATATTTTTTAAATTTTTTGAGTTTGAGGAGGCACTTAAATACTACAATGTTGCTTTAGAAATGGATCCAAAAAATATAGATTACTTATTTACTAAAGCTAAGATTTATGATTCTCAAAAAGATTTTAAAAATTGTATCAAAACTTATAAATATATAATTTCTTTAGAAAAATATAATGATGATGCACATTTTGAATTGTCAACTATTTATTCCGAAATGGGAAAACACCTATTGGCAATTCAAAATTTAGATAAATGTGTTTCTATAAGTCCTGATTATGAGGGAGCTCATTATAATAAAGGGGTTTCTTATGCTGCTTTAAAGAAATATATAAAAGCTATTGATGATTTTTCTAAAAGTATAGCTTTAGAGCAAGAATTTCTAAATTCATATTCAAGCAGAGGTTATTGCTATTTCCTTTTAGGTAAATACGATGATGCTCTAAAAGATTATAATTCAGCTTTAGCAATAGACCCGAATTTTCCACTTGCAAAAAACAACAAAGCAAATTTATTAAAAATCATGAAAATTGGCAAAATAACATAAAAATTGTATTAAATTGGGCGATATGAAGTGTTTACTTTTAGTGATATATAATTAATTTTACAAGAGGTAGGAGTAGCTAACTTTGCTTTTTTATACTTCAAATTCATTATAAACACTATTTTCAACTTTTATTTGGTCACCAGATAATGTAATAGCATAAATACCTTTTTCTCTTGCAGTTTCGATTGTTTGTGAGTCAATACTCATTCCAGCAACTACTCCAACAATATGCCTTGTTTCATTTGGGTAAAGTTTTTTGTAGTTTGGTATTTTACTATCTACTACATCCAATACTGTTTCTTTTCTTAACTTATATTTTATTTCTACTATTGCAACTAAATTATCATTTCCTAAAATCAAATCAAATTGGTCTCTAATTTCTAATTTTTTAATATATTTTT
>JAYTXK010000126.1:0-4017 GCA_043743005.1 Ignavibacteriota bacterium | reverse complement strand
TTACATCAATCTTAAACTCTCTTGAAAACATAGCTAGTTCTTTTAATGAAAGAAATTATGACACTTTATTGCGTGCAAAAAAGATTATTATTATTTCTGTAAATAGTCTTAGAACACAACTTGAAAACACACTATTTATAGAAAGAAATAATCTTAAAAAAGATATATTTGTACCTGACAAGATTGATTTTGTAAGTGTAATCAAAGAAATAATACTAATTCAAGAAGTAAATGATGATAATAAACATGAAATTGAATTTAATTCAAATGAAGAAAGTGTTACTATATTTTTTGATAAAACTGCATTAAATAGAATGGTTTCTAATTTAATTTCAAATGCATTAAAATATTCAAAAAGAAATTCAAAAGTAATAGTAAGCTTAAAAGAAATTGATGATGATGTAGAATTATCAGTTAAAGATTTTGGTATCGGAATCCCTAAAGACGAGCAAAATAAATTATTTGAAACTTTCCATCGTTTCTCAAATGCAAAAGATATAATTGGTACAGGCATTGGACTTAATATTGTAAAAAGAATTATTGATTTTGTAAAGGGCAAAATTGAAGTAATTAGTGATACAAATAAAGGAACTGAAATAATAATTACTTTTTCAAAAATAATTAATTTTATTCAATTAGATGATTAGTTCTGATTTTGTCGCTTCGGAATTTATCTTTGTAATATTATTTATCAGAATCCTAAAAATATATGCCAAATCTCAAAATAAACAAATTGAAATTACTTTTTTTAGTTGCTGCTTTTTCAATAGGTGCAATTATCTCATTTCATTCATGCAATAATAGTAAAAGCAACCCAATAAATTCAAATGATGATTTGTATAATATCCCTAAAATAAGTAGTATCCACGTTGCATTAGGAGTACCTGAAGATAGTGATTCGAGTGATGATTATGATATAGTCAGAAACCAATATGTAATTTCGTATAACAAGGATTTGAATGTATCAAATTGGGTTGCTTGGAATCTTGATGCTGATTGGTACGGAGATGTTCCTCGTTATTCAGGAAATTTCATTTCTGATACTTCGTTACCGTCCCAATTTTATCATGTGAAACATTCTGACTATACAAATTCTGGTTATGATAGAGGGCACATGGTACGCAGCGAAGAAAGAACTAAAACAAATGAAGACAACAAATCCACTTTCCTGCTTACTAATATAATACCTCAAACTCCAGATTTGAATCAAGGAGTGTGGCTTAAATTAGAATATTACTGTGAAGATTTGTGCAAACAGCAAAATAAAGAACTTTATATAGTTGCTGGAGGAATTTACCATACAAAATCTAAAATAAAGGATCTTGTAACAATACCAGATAGCTGTTTCAAAATAATTGTAGTGCTTAATCGAAGTCAAGGTTTGAAAAATATTGATGATAACACTGAAGTAATTGCTGTTGTAATGCCCAATATTCAAGGAGTTAGAAGTGATGATTGGCAAAAGTATTCTACAACAGTAGATAGGATTGAATTTTCAACAGGTTATGACTTTCTTAATTGCTTACCAAAAAAAATACAAGCAGTAATAGAATCAAAACAAGTTAAAAATATTGTTAATTTAAAGCATTCACTAAGCTGGCATTAATTTAAAAGTAAAATTTATGTTTTTTGCTGTTTCTTCTTCGCTGCTGGGAATAGAATATTATTTAATATAAGTCTATAGCCGGGGGAACGCTTGTGAAGGTTTAAGTCAGTAGTTGGGTCACCAATATGGTGAGTATAGTCTTCTGGGTCGTGCCCACTAAACCAAGTGAAAGTGCCTCTACCAAAATTTCCATGAATATATCTTACTTCATCAGTACCATCTCTTTGGGCTAAAAGCACAACAGACTTTTTAATTAGGCTTTTTCTGAAATTTGTAGTAACACCCACAAATCCTTGAATTAAATTTACATGATTTTGAGTAAGCATTGTAGGAACTGGATCATATTTGGCTGAGAAATCAAAAAGAGTGAAATAATCATTTTCAGGATTATTCAAACTTGTTGGACCAGTATCTATATCAGAAAATTCTCTGCCATAAGGGTCTAAATCGATTTTGAAATTCTCGAAAGCTAAGGTTTGAGTATAATCTAATTTTGCATTTGCATTATAGTCAGCTGCATCACCATCATACATTTGCTCGCAAATATCAGTTTTTTGAGTAGCAAGAGCTATATCAAAAGTATCAGTTCCATTGCACATTGCAAATAAATATCCACCATTTGCAATAAATTCTCTCATTTTCATCACTACTGCTCTTTTCAGTTCAGATACTTTATTAAAGCCAAGCTTTTTGGCTGTAGCCTCGCAAAGAGCCACTTGCTGAATGTACCAAGGAGCATTTGCAAATGCAGAAAAGAATTTACTATACTGACCTGTGAAATCTTCATGATGCAAATGCACCCAATCATATTCTTTCAATTTACCATTTATAACTTCTTCATCCCATATAATTGTATGGTCAACTTCTGCATATTCTAAAGCTAACCTAACAGCATCATCCCAAGGAAGAGAACCCGGAGGAGCATATATTGCAATTTTTGGAACTTTTTCGAGTTTAACAAGATCCATATTTTTGTCTTCGTTTTTAACCTCTGATATAATGGTAGCTCCTTCACCATCGCTTAGACTTTCAAACAGTACTCCTCTTATTCTACATTCCGAAGCAATTTTATCAGATGCTTCAATCATAAAACTTCCACCACGATAATTTAAAAGCCAATCTACAGGTTGACCATTTTTAATTGACCAAAAAGCAATCCCATAAGCTTTTAAGTGGTTTGTTTGTGTCAAATCCATTGGTATAAGTATCTTTTCAGCTTTTAAAGTAAGAAAAGAAAATGCGAACAATATTATAATTAGTTTTTTCATAATATTTATAGAAGTTTTAAATTGAATTTTATTAGTAATAAATTAAATATAATTTAAATTTAATCTAATTCTTTTCCAGTTAATAAACTATCACTTAACCTTTTCGCTTCTAATCCTAAATACAAAGCACTATCTAAAGTAATATTATTTCTTATTGCTTGCTCTTTTAATCTTTTGTTCCTTTTGGTTTCAAAACTGCACTTAAATTTATTTAAATTTTAATAATTATTTTTATACTTAATTTAATGTATAGTTGCTTAGTATTTGATAAATCAAATTTACATTATTGTCTTTATTAAATGCTTTTTTAATAGGCTCCTTATAACCGATAATCCAAATATAAAAATCTGCAGCTACTCCTGCCCAACCAGCACTTTCTTTACTAAATGAAATAATAGATTTGTAAGGGATTGTTGTAAATTTAATTTTTGAACCTGTTACACCTTCTACATCTACTAATATTAATCTTTTATTTGTAAATAAGATTGTGTCTCTAAATTGTTTGAAACCAGCCTCAAATTGTTCGTTCTCAGCTAAAATATCACCATATTTGCTTGTTAATTCATTAACATCAACTTCGCTATTTCTGAAAATACTCATATACAACACCCCTTTAAATTATTAAATAAAAAACTTTCTAACTTCAATTACTTTTCCAATATAGACCAAAGTATCTTGGTCATATTCAATTATTGGTGCAATTCCTTTTTTGCTTGAATGCAATTCCCAATGATTATTATCTACAATCTTAATTCGTTTAACTAATAAAAGTCCATTTAAATTTACAATTACTAATTCATTATCTCTTGGTTTGATATTCGGATTGATAATAATAATATCATTTTCTCTTATATCGTCCCCTATCATAGAATCGCCAATAGCTTTAAATCCTATACAGTTTTTATAATTAGGAGTAACGGCTAAAGATATAGACGGTATTTGACTTATCTCAGTTATACCACCACCTACATTAGCATATACCGAAACATCATAAATCGGTATGCTAATTTCAATATCAATATCTACTCTTTCTACATTACTTGTTTCTCCAGTCAAATACCAATTCTTATCAAAACCCTTTAAATTTTCTAATAAAACACTATTTCCAATATTCTCTATCTAAGCTACGATATTGGATAGCTT
>JAYTXK010000125.1:0-1566 GCA_043743005.1 Ignavibacteriota bacterium | reverse complement strand
GATTAAAAGTATTAGATGCTATCGATAAAGGATTTGAAAATGATTCTGCTGTCAAAGATGATATTGCTCAAAATAGGAAATCTTTAGCTGAATCTTTTTATTATGACAAGTACTTGTTAAGTCCAACTATGGACTATTATATGAAGCAAAGACAAAGAGCTGTAAAGTTTGGATACATTCTAATAACTTATATGCCAGAACTTGCTCAAAAACATTACTATTCTAATGTGCCAATGGCTAATGATACTGCATGGATAAGAGCAAAAGAAGCTATGAAACTAATAAAAAGTGGTAAACCATTTGGTGAAGTTGCAAAAGAGTATTCAATAGATAAAGAAACAGCAAAAAATGGTGGAGTTGTAAATAGTTATTTTACAATTGGAAAATTACAAAGAGAATTAGATAAAGCTTTGTTTTCATTAAAAGCAGGTGAAGTTTACCCTGAAATTTTGAAAACAAGTTATGGTTATTTTATTATTAAAATGATTGAAGAAGAGCCAAGAATTGTAGTTAGACCTTCACATATATTAGTAACTTTTGAAAATGATTCTATTCAAATTAAAGCTGCTGCTGAAAAAAAAGCTGACAGTTTGTTAACTTTATTGAAAGCTGGTGCTGATTTCAAAAAACTTGCTGAAAGAAATTCTGATGATGCAACTTCTGCAATGAATGGCGGAGACTTAGGTGATTTCTATGGACGTACTTCTGGATTTGAAAAGAATGGTTCCCCTTTAATTGGTGAATTCGTGGAAGCACTTTTTAAACTAAAGGATGGTGAAATTTCTAAATTAGTTCCTTCTACTTATGGATTCCATATAATTAAAAGAGATTCTTCAAGACCTTACATTTATGAAAAAGATTTGGAAGACATAAAGAAAAGTTATAAAACTCAATTTTATGAAATTGATAAAGTTAAGTTTTTAGATTCAATTTCAAAAAAACAAGGTTTTTCAATAAATGACTTAGTACTAAAAGAATTTCTTTCTAAATTGGATACTACAAAAACCACTTTAGATTCAAACTGGTATCAAAACGTTTCAGAAGATTTGAAAAAGCAAACTTTATATACTTACAAAAAAATGACCTCAACAGTATATGACTTTATACTAAAAATAAAAACAACTCCAAAATATAGAAGTACAGCAAATACAGAAGAGGGATTTAGAAAAGTTATGAAATCAATTATTGAACCTTTAGTGATTGATGATGCAACAAAATATCTTGAGAATGAATTCTCAGAATTTGCAGCTTTAGTTAAAGAGTTTCATAATGGAATGTTACTTTTTAAAGTTGAAGCTCAACAAGTATGGGATAAATTGAAATTTGATTCAGTTGCTGCAAAAATATATTGGGACTCTACAAAAACAAGATATATTAGCAATGTGATGTATGATTTGAGTGAAATATTTGTATTATCTGATTCAACTGCTAATGAGATTTATGAAAAAATCAATAAAGGAGCTGATTTTGATCAAATGGCAGTCGATTATACAATAAGGACTGGAATGAGAGAAAAAAAAGGTTCTTATGGTTCTTTAGATTCTAAAAGAAATAAATTTATGAATG
>JAYTXK010000124.1:0-2858 GCA_043743005.1 Ignavibacteriota bacterium | reverse complement strand
AATTCACTATAAACATCAGCTAAAGCTCTATAATTATTTGCAATTTTTAATGTATCATTTAGTTGCTTAAAAAGTATTAATGATTTATTAAGATAAAATAAAGATGAATCATTGTTATTTATAATAAGTTGAGAAATTCCAATACTATAAAGAGACACTGCTTCGTTTTTTACTGATTTGTTTTTCAAAGAAATAGATAGTGCTTCTCTTCCATACTTAAAGCTATTCTGTGGATTTGAAAACCAATATTTACTTGCTAATTCTATTAATAAATCTGGTTTGTCATACTCACTTTTTTTTGATAATAATTGAGTCAAGCTATCAATTTCGTTCAAAGAAAAAATGTGAACGAGGTTTGACAATATAATAAGAACAATCAGTAAAAAAAATTTCTTCATAATAGTTGGCTTTTTAATTATTTGATAATAACTTTTGATGCATACATATAATTATTTAGTAATTTAATAATTTTAAACTATTAATGTATTAAGAAAAAATACTGAGTTAATCACAAATTAAAATTAATCTGAATATTTTGATTAATTTTGTAATATTATTTATTCCATAACTAGGAATCAAAATGGGATTTACATTTCTAGAATTAAAAATGCCTACTGATTATTCGCCTGAAGGATTATCAGAAAAAATAGCTAAAGCAATAGGAACTTTAGATTTTACTCATCAAATTGAAAAGCAAAGCCTTGATGGTAGAAATAGTAATAATATACATTGGATAGTTAGAGTTGGTATTAGCTCTGAATCTATCACAAGTAGTGAAATTTACAAACCTCTCAAACTTGACATTCCTTACAAAAAAACTGAAAAGAAAGTAATAGTAATAGGTTCTGGTCCTGCTGGATTTTTTGCTGCTTATGTTGCAAAATTAGCTGGGTTTGATGTTACAATTATAGAGCAAGGTCCAGAAGTATTCAAAAGAATTGCTGATGTAAGAACTTTTGAAAAGGGTGGTCAGTTAAACGAGAGAAGTAATTATGCATTTGGCGAAGGCGGAGCTGGTACTTTTTCTGATGGCAAACTAACTTGTAGAAGCAAGCATATTCCAAACGAACGCAGATTTATTTTTGAAAGTTTTGTAAAAGCTGGAGCTCCTGAAGAAATACTATATTTAGCAAAGCCACACGTTGGAAGTAATTTATTAACCAAAACTGCACGCAATTTAAGAAAAGAATTTTTACAAATTGGTGGGAAATGGCATTTTGATACAAAAGTGCTTGATATGAATGTAAAGGCAGGTAAAGTAATTTCAATAGAAACAGAAATTGGCAAGCTCGATGCAGATTATTTCATTTTTGCAACTGGACATTCAAGCTACGATACTTACCAAATGTTAATGAGAAATGGTGTTGAATTTCAATTAAAGCCTTTTGCAATAGGCTCAAGGGTGGAACATTATCAAGAAAGAATTAATCAAGCATTGTGGCGAAAACCTGAAATACCCGGAGTGAAAGCAGCAGATTATGCACTTACTTACAATGAATCAATTTTACCTGTTTACTCTTTTTGTATGTGTCCAGGTGGAATGGTAGTATCTGCTCCACCAGCTAATGGAGTGAATGTAGTAAATGGAATGAGTAATTACAAACGTAATTACCCTTTTGCAAATTCAGCAATTGTTACAGCACTTAAATTAGATGATTTTTTGAAAAGACCTGTTTCACCAATTGAAGCATTGGATTGGGTTACAAACTTAGAAAAGAAATTTTTTGATTTTGCTAATGGATTTAATGCTCCTTCAATCAAAGTAAGTGATTTTTTATCTAATAAAATAACAAGTAATTTCCCTGAAACAAGCTACCCATTTAAATTAATTTCAGCAGATTTTAGAGATTTGTTTCCAAGTGAAATCATTAAATCACTAAAACAAGCATTGGCAAGCTTTTCCCAAAAAATTAAAGACTTTGAAGATGGGCATTTGATGGGATTAGAAAGCCGTACTTCATCTCCAATTCAATCATTAAGAGAAAAAAATGGATTGTGCAATGGATTCTCAAATTTATATATGGCAGGAGAAGGGAGTGGATATTCTGGTGGTATTATAAGTTCAGCAGCTGATGGTATAAAATCAGCTTTAGATATTGCTAATAAGGAAACTTAACATTAATAATGAAATAAATTTGTAAAATTTATAATATTTTAAACTAAAATTCGTTCATTTTAAAATTGGAGATAAATATGAGTTCAATTACTTTAGACAAATTAAATTCAAATTTTACAAATTACTTTATTAATACTATTAACATTGACGAGGAACTTTTGGTAACGTCAGAATTTGGTAATTTAGTTATAATAAATGAAAATCAGTGGAATAAAATGAATGAAACGTTAATGCTATTAAGTGATAAAATTTCATTGAAAGCATTGTTAGTTAGTCACCAAGAAAGAGAAAGTGGATTGGGATCTAAATCTTATTCTATAGAAGAGGTTTTTTCTGATTTACAAAATTAATATTTTAAGTCAAGCCAAAATTGATTTGGATTGGTTCCGAAAGTACGATAAGCAAAGTTATATTAAATGTTTTGATTTAACTAGAGAACTAATTGAATCTCACAGATCAGGGCAAGGAAAGCCTGAAAGATTAAAGTATTTTAAGAATGAAGTTTATAGTAGAAGAATTAATCTTAAAGATAGATTAGTTTATACAATTTTGAAGCCGAAAAATCAATCGATATTTCATCTTATAAAGGACATTACAGATAAATATAAATTATGAAAAAATACATTTTAATATTTATATTGATTTTAACATTAGTTTCTTGCCAAATTGATGAACATAATAAGCCAACAAATACAGATTATTTTATTTTTGGTACTGGTTATGGTGAATGTATTGGTAATTG
>JAYTXK010000123.1:0-5051 GCA_043743005.1 Ignavibacteriota bacterium | reverse complement strand
ACAGACCCTAAAAGTAAGCCTGATGGATTAGCCATATTCAACCCAGCTCTTCGGGGTGCCGAGCCATGAATTGCTTCAAACATTGCACCATGTTCTCCAATATTTGAAGAGCCTGCAAGACCAACAGAACCAGCAATTTGAGCAGCAACATCAGAAAGAATATCTCCGTAAAGATTAGGCATTACGATTACATCAAATACTTCTGGTGTATCTGCAAGTTTTGCTGCACCAATATCAACTATCCAATGCTCTTTTTCTAAATCAGGATATTCAACAGCAATTTCATCAAATACTTTTGAAAATAGCCCATCTGTCATTTTCATAATATTATCTTTAACAAAGCAAGTAACTTTTTTGCGACCATAGGCACGAGCATATTCAAAAGCATATCTAACAATTTTTTCACATCCAGGACGAGAAATTAATTTTAAGCATTGGAAAACTTCTCCAGTTTGTCTATGCTCAATACCAGCATACAGGTCTTCTTCATTTTCCCTAACTATTACTACATCCATTATAGGGTGTTTTGTAGAAACAAAAGGATAATATGAAACTGATGGACGAATATTTGCGTACAATCCCATAGTTTTACGGCAAGTAACATTCAAACTTTTAAATCCACCACCTTGAGGTGTAGTAATAGGAGCTTTTAGAAACACTTTTGTTCTGAAAAGAGATTCCCAAGATTTATCATCAATTCCAGAAGATATACCTCTTAAATAAACTTTCTCTCCAATTTCAATTTCCTCAATAGCAAGATTTGCACCTGCTGCTTCGATAATTTTTAGAGTAGCATCCATTATTTCAGGACCAATTCCATCACCACGTGCCATTGTAATGGCTACTTTCTCATTGCTCATATTAAATCCAATTATATAAAATTAAAGTATAAATTTGTTAAAAATATTTATGCAATTTAATGAAATTTATTAGATTTTTAATTATAAAAGTATAAATAGTTAGATTTTAAGTTTTTTAAGAGTTTTCTGTATATTTTAAACAATATAATACTTTTGTATTTGATTTAATTAAGTTATTTTGCAAAATTATTTATTAAAACTCAAAAATTAAATGCAAATTGGTATAGATAGTTTTGCTTCTGGAATGGATTTAAATGAAAAGCCTAAAAATCCTGAAATAGTTATTTCTCAATTACTTGAAAGAATTGAGTATGCTGATAAATGTGGGTTAGGAGTATTTGGAATTGGAGAACATCACCGAAAAGAATTTTTAGATTCAGCTCCTATTGTAATTCTTGCTGCAGCTGCTGCTTGTACTCAAAATATTACTCTAACAAGTGCTGTAACAGTGCTTAGTGCTGCCGACCCCGTACGAGTATTTCAGAGCTTTGCAACTTTGGATTTAATTTCAAAAGGCAGAGCTGAAATGGTAGTAGGTAGAGGTTCATTTATAGAATCTTTTCCACTTTTTGGATTTGATTTGGAAGATTATAATGATTTATTTACTGAAAAATTAGAACTGCTGCTGAAAATCCGAGATAATGAAACTATAACTTGGAATGGTAAATTCAGACCTGCACTATTTAATCAATCAATTTATCCCAGACCAATGCAAGATAAGATACCAATTTGGATTGGAGTAGGTGGCACCCCAGCATCTTTTGTTCGTGCTGGTACTTTAGGATTACCACTTATGGTTGCAATAATTGGTGGTGATACTCATAGATTTAAGCCACTTGTTGATTTGTATAGAGAAGCAGGGAAAAAAGCAGGTCATCTACCAGAAAGTTTAAAAGTAGGACTACATTCATTAGGGTATGTAGGTAAGACAAGTGAATTGGCAATTAATAATTATTTCCCCGGCTATGCAGAAACTTTTACTAAAATTGGAAGAGAACGAGGGTGGCCACCAGTTACTCGACCTCATTTTGATGCTCAAACTGGACCTCTTGGTGCTTTTTTACTTGGTAGCCCAGAATTAGTTGCTGAAAAGATTATAAGACACAGCAAAGCATTGGGTGGGCTAAGTAGGGTAACTTTTCAAATGGATAATGCAGGATTATCACACGAGCAATTATTAGAAGCAATTGAATTAATAGGAAAACAAGTAATTCCATTAGTAAATGAAATGGAAAATTAAATAAATATATTTTGAGGATATGATATGAGTACATTTAGAAATATTTTAGCTGTTATATTAGGAGCAGTTGCTGGGGCTGTTTTAAATGGTAGCATTATTTCATTTAGTAGTAAAATAATCCCTCCTCCAATAGGTGCAAACCTAAGCACAGAAGCTGGTTTAATTGCAGCAATGCCACTAATGCAGCCAAAACATTTTATTATGCCATTTTTAGCTAATGCCATTGGAGCGCTTGTGGGTGCTATAATTACAATTTTAGTAGCTACAAATTACAAAATGAGATTAGCATATTTAATTTCATTCATTTTTTTGATTGGTGGAATTATGATGGTAAGAATGTTACCTTCGCCAATGTGGTTCAACATATTAGATTTGGGTTTTGCTTATATTCCAATGTCATATTTAGCAGTCAAAATAATTATTAAAGAATAATTATATATTCTTTCTGTAGTCAGAAATAAAAGCCACCTTTTTGAGGTGGCTTTTATCTATCAATTCAATTATTTTTTGATTTTTTCAGCTGTTGCTTTGCCTTGCATAAATAGCATTAGATAATCTCGACTACCTGCTTTAGAATCAGTACCTGACATATTAAACCCACCAAAAGGATGCACATCAACTAATGCTCCAGTACATTTTCTATTCAAATATAAATTACCACAGTGAAGTTCTTTTACTCCACGCTTAATTTTATCTGGATTATTTGAGTAAAACGCTCCAGTCAATCCATATATTGTACTATTAAAGATATTAATCCCATGATCTAAATTATTAGATTTAATAACTGCCAAAACTGGTCCAAATATCTCTTCATTAGCAATACGTGCAGTTTCAGGAACATCTACAAAAACAGTAGGTTTAATAAACCAGCCATTTAGTCCTTCAATTGGACCACCACCATTTAGAAGTCTGCCTTCAGTTTTTCCTATTTCAATATAATTCAATATTGTATTATATGCTTTCTCACTAATTACAGGTCCTGCTGCAAAATTTTCAGCAGGGTCGCCAACTTTTAATTCATCAACTTTCTTTTGCAATTTTTCTACAAATTTATCATATATTTTTGCATCAACAATTACTCTTGAGCAAGCCGAACATTTCTGACCTTGAAATCCAAAAGCTGCAGCCACAACTCCATTAACTAAATCATCTATATCAACTTCATAATCAGCCAGAATTGCATCTTTTCCACCCATTTCAGCCACAACTCTCTTCAACCAAATTTGTCCAGCTTGCACCTTAGCAGCCTTTTCATAGATTCCAATTCCTACTTCCATAGAACCTGTAAAAGAAATAAATCTAGTTTTAGGATGCTCTACTAAGTAATCTCCAGTTTCAGCCCCCGAAGCCACTAAAAAGTTAAGTACACCAGCAGGCAAGCCAACTTCTTGCATAATTTCTGCAAATATATGTCCCATCATAGGAGTTTCAGATGATGGTTTTAGAATAATTGTATTTCCAGAAACAATAGAAGCAGCAGCAGTACCAACCAAAATAGCAAAAGGGAAATTCCAAGGTGGAATTACAATTCCAACACCAAGTGGAATATAAAAATAATTATTTATTTCGCCATTATTTGGGGTTAGTTCTTGGTTATTGCTATATCTAATTGCTTCTCTACCATAAAATTCAAGGAAATCAATTGCTTCACAAGTATCAGCATCAGCTTCGGTAAAATTTTTACCAGATTCAATTATCATCCAAGCATTAATTTCATATCTACGTTTTTTTACAATTTCAGCAGCTTTAAATAAGTAATTTGCTCTTTCTTCGGCAGGTACATATTTCCAAGTTTCAAAAGCATTTAGAGCAGCTTGAATAGCATTTTCAGCTTCAGCTTTTCCAGCTTTTTGAAATATTCCCAAAAGTAAATCTTTATTTGATGGTGAATATGAATAAGTTTTTTTATCAGTGCGAGATTCTTTCCCACCGATAATATTTGTATATTCCATACCAAATAATGATTGAACATTATTTAGAGCATGTTTTTGTTTTCTTTCATTATCAAAATTATTAAAATCTAAAACTACTTCGTTTTTAAACTTTTCCATTTGTTTTCCAAAATTTGTTTTTAATTATTACACTAAATTAACATTTTTATTTTTAAGCTATATTCTAAATATTTAGAATATTTTGCACATTTTTTGAATTAAATCAAACCACTTATTTTTCTAATAAACCATTCAAGTGCAAATGCAGAAATTGCAATTATTAATATCCAAGTCAAATTCCAAATTGCAATATCTTCTTTGATAGTAACAGGTCTTTTTTCAAAGGATTTTTGTTTGGATAAATCATTGATAAACTTATCAACTTCATTAGGAAAATAGAATTTACCACCAGTACGTTCAGCAATGTTTTTCAATAGTTGATAATTCATAACTAAGTTTTGATATTCTAAATTAATTTCACCAATATTAAATCTACCATTGTCTTCACCAAGTTTCCTGCTTGAATAATTTGCTTCCCCATTAAATGAATAGTCGCCACTATTCAATCCTTTAACTAAAGATGAGTATCTTCCATTGCCAATAGAATTAAAAGTAATTTCTCTGGTTTCATTATTCCCTTTAAGTTTCACTTTTATATCAGCATTATCAATTGAATTGTAATTTGCATCATAGATTTGTGCTACAAATTCTACATTTTCATTATTTGTATAACTTGTTTTTGTAGTTTTTATAACTACTTGCTTGTTTTGATTTTCAACAGATAACCATCTGAAAGCATTATCGAAAAAAGTGCTATATAAATCTAAAGCATCTTTATTACCTTTTGCTTTTTCAGGAGCATACCCCAAAAGCCTCCATCTAAAAATTCCATAAGCCATAATTGCAATTGATTTTTTATTATTTACATCTCTCGAAATAATCAAAGGTTCTTTAATTACTACATTATTAACTTTAGAAGTCATTACTATTTGTGCATCAGATTTGGCTTTTACAAAAGTT
>JAYTXK010000122.1:0-3361 GCA_043743005.1 Ignavibacteriota bacterium | reverse complement strand
CAATTACCATCAAAAGTAATGTATGATTGAACCACTCTCATTTTTTTTTCTTAATTATCTATTTACTACAAATTTTTGAACAAAGTTTAATTTTGAATTACCAACTTTAATATAATAAGTTCCGTTTGATAAAAATCCAGTAGGAAGATTAAAATTAGTACCATCTGCCTTAAATATTCTATTTTCTAATATTTTGTTTCCATCATTTGAATATAATTCTAAATTAGAATCATCTGAAATGAAGTTTTCTGGTACTGAAAAATATACAAAGCTATTTGCAGGATTTGGGAAAGCTGGATTATTATTAGCAAATTCTTCTTTCACATCAGCTAAAGCCAAACAAGAAGTTTCTCTGGTAATAGCTTGAACTGAACAATTTAGTGAAGTCTTTGTACCAGCAGTTCCAATAGTAATAGTCCAATAAGGGTCTCCCATCTTCAATGCTGGATTTAATTCATTATTACCTAATCCAATTAATGTTGGTTTCTCATTAGGGTTTTTAGCAATAAATGAAATATAACTTTGTTGCTTAATCACATCAGTACACATTTGATCAGATTCTATCCAATTTGAAGTTGGAGTAGTAAAAAGTGATGAAGGTAAGAACTTAAGATAATCTTTAACTGAGAAATTAGTAATGATTGATTTGGCATTTACAAAATTATTTATAGTAAAAACTGAAACATACAATAAAGGTACTGCAATTATAGAATCTTTATTTGTGCCATCTTGAAATACATAAACCCAGATAGTAGATTTACCATTACTAATATCAAAAGTTAAGGTTTGACCACTAAAAGTCCCTGATATGGAAGCAATTGATCTTAACTTAGGGTTGGTAGAACTTTTTTTAGCTTCTGTGTTTGCAAATGTCAATCCTTCTTTAGATTTGAACTGTAAAAGTGTTTGTGCATTTGTTTCTGTAAAAAAAACTAAAATAAGAGCAAAAAAAAGAGTAATTTTGTAGTTCATATTGACTCGCTTATAAAAATATGATTAAAATGTATTTAAGCAAATATAACACAAAATACATTTAAAATCAAGAATATAATAGTTATTTAAAAGAATTTTGAATTGAAAAAAATTATACTTAAAAAACAAATTGAAAAAGTTAATATTGTAAGTAAAAATTACAAAATTGATTATAAGTCATTACTTAATGAACAACAATTTGAAGCTGTTTTTCACAATCAAGGTGCAGCTTTAGTAATAGCTGGTGCTGGTACTGGAAAAACAAGAGTATTAGTTTTTAGAGTTGCCCGTTTGATTGAAGATGGGGTAGCACCAGAATCAATTCTTTTACTTACATTTACTCGTAAATCTGCATCTGAAATGCTTAAAAGAGCTAATGAGTTACTTGATAATAGAACTCAAAAGATACAAGCAAGTACATTTCATTCTTTTGCTATGTTAATGCTGAGGCATTATGCAAATGTAATTGGATATACTAATAATTTCAATATTATTGACCAAACTGATGTTGAAGATACAATCAATCTAATCAGAAGTAATATAATTACTAAAAACATAAGTTTCAAAAAACGAAGACTTCCATCTAAAGTAATTTTAGCTAAAATATATTCAACTTCAGTAAATAAAAGAACTACAATAAAAGAAGTAGTTGAAAATGAATACAAACAGTTTTGCAATGAACTTGATTTTATTGAATTAGTAATCAATGAATATTCAAATTATAAGATTATTTCTAATGCAATGGATTATGATGATTTGCTTATTAACTTACTAAAATTATTAAGTAATTACCCAAAAGTGTTAAATAATATCAATAATAAGTATTTATATACTATGGTTGATGAATACCAAGATACAAATAGATTGCAACACGAAATAGTATTATTACTTTCTGGTAAATCAAGTAATGTAATGGCAGTTGGCGATGATGCTCAATCTATATATTCATTTAGAGGTGCTGATTATCAAAATATATTTTTCTTTCCAGAGAGCTTTGCAAATTGTAAAGTTTACAAAATTGAAGAAAATTATAGATCTACAAAAGAAATATTAGATTTGACAAATGTTATAATTAATAGTGCAACTTATAAATATAAAAAAAATCTATTTAGCAATAGAACAATAAATGAAACTCCAAAATTAATTTCAACTAAAAATGAAAGTCAGCAATCAGAATTTTTAGTTCAACAAATTTTAGAATTAGTTGAAAATGGAACTAATTTAAATGAAATAGCTGTATTATTTAGGTCTGGTTTTCATTCTTTTGATTTGGAAATTCAACTAAATGTAGCTAATATTCCATTTGTCAAATATGGTGGAATGAAATTTATCGAAACAGCACACGTAAAAGATGTATTATGTTTACTTAAAATTCTTAATAATCCAAAAGATTATATTAGTTGGCAAAGAATTTTACTATTTCATAAAGGGATTGGTCAAGTATCAGTTAATAAAATAATTCAAGAATTTGAGTTGCATCTTAATGATTTGTTTGATTCAAGTCAAGTAATACTTAAGGGCAATAACTATGATCAAATATACTTATTATTGAAATTTTTGGCTGATTTGAAAACAGAAAACTATGCAATAAGTACAATAATTGATAAAATAATTGACTATTATAAACCTCTTATGTCAAATAAATTTGAAGATTCAAAAAAAAGAGAAAAAGATTTCACAACTTTTGTGCAAATTGCAGAGAAATTTAATACAATTCAGCAATTATTAAATGAATTTACCTTAGAACCACCTGTTGAATCTTTGTCTGAAATGGAATTTGAATCAAAAGAAAATGAAATATTGACACTATCAACTATCCACTCTTCAAAAGGATTAGAATGGAAGGTAGTTTTCCTAATTTGGGTATTGGAAGGTAGATTTCCCTCAGCCAAATCTATTGATTCAATAGAATCGATAGAAGAAGAACGAAGGTTGTTTTATGTTGCTTGTACAAGAGCTAAAGAGTATTTATATTTTACTTATCCAATAAACTTTTTCGATAGAGAATCTGGATTTGTTTTAAGTCAAACTTCGAGGTTTTTAGATAACATAAATGATGAACTGTTAGATAAATTTGTTGTTGTAGAAGATGAAGATTTATTAAAATGAAAAATATTCTCCATAAAGTGCTTAAATATGGATTTAAGAATTTCAACTATTATTTAGCTTTTTATAAACAATTTGACAATGAATATTTAATTCAAAGAATTACAAAACTTACTAATTAACAATATTACAAAATTGAGCAATCAGCAATTACAAATGACTAAATTGAATATATTATTTTTGACTCCTAGATTCCCATTTCCTTTGATTGGTGGTGATAGATTAAAAGCATATTACCTATTAAAACACTTGGCTTTAAATCACAATGTAACATTAATTACTT
>JAYTXK010000121.1:0-2254 GCA_043743005.1 Ignavibacteriota bacterium | reverse complement strand
GATGCACCATTCATGGCTGATAATTTTGCTAAAAATTACAATATAAAACCAGATTTAATTATTTCCAGTTCGGCTATTCGTGCTTATTCTACTGCTATTTATTTTGCTACTGCTATAAACTATCAAATTGAAAAAATCATTCAAGATGATAATATTTATTCAAATGGAAAGAGTTCTATTCTTGAGCTAATTTCTGGCTTAGAAAGTGAAAACTCTGTAATGCTTTTTGGTCACAATCCTGATATTAGCTCAACAGTAACTTTTTTAACAAAGGAGAGGAATAGTGGAATGTCAACTTGTTGCATAGCACATATTGAATTTCAAATTGAAAAGTGGAAAGATATTATGAAACAAAACGGTAAACTAATTAGTTTGAACTTTCCTAAAATGTATTTTAATGAAATAAATGATGATTGATAATCCTAACTAATTACATTCAAATCATAAGTTTTTGTTTTTTCAGATGGGGATTTTAGTTCATTTTGAGAATTTAATAAAGTACCAAATACTTTTGATTCAAACATTTTGTCTAGCAGAATTGGAATAGGAATTTGTTTCAAATTTGATTCTGCTTGAAAATAAACTTGTACATAGTTTTCAGTCCAGCCTTTCCATAATCCATTATCAGCATTATAAGTTTCGGGAATTACTGTATGCTTAGTGCCTATTTGGCTATTATAAAATTCGTTTTTCTTAATGTCTGAAAGCTCTCGCAGTCTTGCCGTTCTTAATTTTCTTACTTGATGTGGAACAACACCATCATATTTAATTGCTGGAGTATTTTCTCTTTCGGAATATGTAAACACATGTAAATATGTAACAGGCAAATCATTCAAAAAATTTATAGTTTCAGAGAAATGTTCTTCTGTTTCTCCAGGAAAGCCAACTATAACATCAACTCCAATTGCACAATCAGGTCTTTTGCTTTTAATGTTATTTACCAAATCAAAATAATATGATGCTTTGTACCTTCGTTTCATTTTCATCAAAATATCTTGTGAGCCACTTTGAAGAGGTATATGAAAATGAGGGCAAAATTTAGAATCCTCAGCAAATACTTCTTCAATAACTTCAGGTTTCAATAAATTTGGTTCAATTGAAGAAATTCTATATCTAATGGGAGTATCAAGACTATTAACTAATTTTGCAATGTCTAAGAATTTTTTGCCATCAACGGTTTTGTAATCTCCCAGATTAATTCCAGAAAGTACAACTTCGTGAAATCCATTTTGGCTAAGTTGCAGTAGTTCGCTTGCAACCTCATTATAATTCATACTTCTACTATTGCCACGTGCCAATGGAATTGTACAAAAAGTGCAATGGTAATTGCAACCATCTTGAATTTTCAAAACTGCTCTTGTTCTACCAGCATTATCAGAAACTGCTGAGGTGTGAAATGGAATGTCATCAAGTGAAGAAACCAATATTTGAGTTTCTTTATTTTTTTCAAATTTTTGAATTAAATTAGGTATTTCAAACTTTTCTTTTGTACCAATTACAACATCAACTCCTTCTATTTTAGCAATTTGTTCTGGCTGCAATTGAGCATAACAGCCAAGCACTCCAACAAATGCTTCAGGGGATTTTTTCAAGGCTCTGCGAACTATATTTCTACAATCAGCATCGGCTCTATGAGTAACAGTACAAGTATTAACTAAGACAATATCTGCTTTCTCTTCAAAATCTACAATGCTATGACCTAATTCTTCAAATTGTTTGCCAATTCTTGAAATATCAGCCAAGTTAACTTTACATCCGAGATTATAAAAAGAGACATTCATTGAGTTTTTGGAATTTGAGTTAGTATAATCGTGGTATGACTTATTTAAGGTAAGTTTATTTTAAATAAAAAGAGAGATATTAATTAGCTTTTGTTTATTAACCAGCCAATATCTCTCAATAATTCTTAATTTAATTCACAATTTATCATCCACTTAATGCCAAATTGGTCTAATAACATTCCAAATCTGGCTCCCCAAAAAGTTTTTTCAAATGGCATTAACAAAGTACCACTTTCTAAAAGATTATTGAAGTAAATTTCAGCATCAGCTTCGTTATCTATTCCGATAGACATTGAAATATTATTACCAATTACTAATGGTGTGCCTGGCATATTATCCGAAGCCATAAATTCACCACAGTCAAAAACCAATCTTGAGTGCATAATATGATTTTTAAACTCTTCTGGAACTTCCACAGGCGAATCGCCAAATGTTTGCATTTCGCAAACTGAAGCATTTAAAGCTTTATTATA
>JAYTXK010000120.1:0-4314 GCA_043743005.1 Ignavibacteriota bacterium | reverse complement strand
AAAATTGAAAATCTAACTAATGATATTTTTTCTGATTTAAGACCTACATGGAATAATGATTCAAAATCAATATATTTTATTTCTGATAGATTAGATAATATTGGATTAGACAAAAATAAAAGCAATTACAAAATGTGGAATTTTGATCCTGTCAATTCTGATATTTATAAATATAATATTAAAGATAAAAAAATAGTTAGAATAACAAATGATTCAGAAAATAAAAAGTCGTCAATAGCAATTTCAAATGATTCAGATAAAATGCTTTTTGTTTCTGACAAAAATGGAATAAGTAATGTTTACGAATTTAATTTTTCTAATAATAATATTAGACCAATTACAAATTCAATTTCTCAGGTTTTACAAATTTCACTTGCAAGAGATAATAGTAAGTTACTTTTTTCTATTCAAAATGATGGTGGCTATGATATTTATATGTTAAGACATCCATTTGATATTAAGTTAGAAACAAATGAGTTACCTTTAACTAAATTTAGAAAAAGCCAAAAGGAAACTAATAAAATTTTGCTTGATATTGCAAATGAAAAGAAAGATTCAACTTCTGAAGAAAAACTTCAAAATTATGGTGATTATCAAATAGATTTTAACAATCAAAAGCTTGTTGAACCAAATATTGATGCAACAATTCAAAAAAATGAAATAGATAATTCGATTGGAGATACTAATTTTGTTGCAAAAGATTATAAGATTAAATTTTCTCCTGATGTGGTTTTGGGAAATCCAGGTTATAGCACTTATTTTGGCTTTCAAGGTGTAACTCAAATGCTTTTTAGTGATGAATTAGGTGATCATCAAATATATTTGCAAGGTAACTTACTTTATAATTTAAAAAACAGTTCGTTTTTCTTAGCTTATAATTATTTACCTAATATAATTGATTATCAAGTAAATGCTTTTAGTGGTGCTGGATTTATTTATAGACCTAATAGTGATAATATTAATACACTTTATAGGTTTAGAAAAATAGGCTTAGGTGGTAAAGCTATGTACCCATTAAATTTATTTCAAAGATTTGACTTCGGATTTAGTTTTTTAAATCTAACAAAAGATAATATTTATTATCCGGGTACTGATGATATTTCAAAATATTTGATAGTTCCTACTGCTGATTATGTATATGACGATGTACTCTGGGGTTTATATGCACCACAAAAAGGAACCAGACTGAATTTTGAGCTTACAGCTTCACCAAAATTAGGTTCTTCTGGTAGTGGATTTGGAATATTTAAAACAGACATTAGAAATTATCAATATTTAAGTAGTCAATTTAGTTTTGCTTCACGTTTTTCTGGTGGAGTTAGTTTTGGTGGCAATGCACGTAATTTTTTCTTAGGTGGCACTGAAAATTGGTTCAATCCAACTTTTGGCTCAACAAATCCAAATTTTGGTGCAAGTGGATATTTACCCTTCAATGAACCAGAAGATTTTGCTTTTATGCAAGTAATGATGCCTCTAAGAGGATTTAATATTGGCGAAATAAGTGGAACTAAATATTTTCTTACAAATTTTGAACTAAGGTTTCCTTTATTAACAGCTTTAGTTGCTGGACCTTTACCTATTTTAATTCAAGGAGTTATGGGTTCTATATTTTTAGATATTGGTGGTGCTTGGAATGACCAATTTACTATTTCAAATAAAGTAATAGATCAATTTGGAAATGAAAGATTACAAAGAAATAATTTGGCTATGAGTTCAGGATTTGGAATTAGAAGTTACTTCCTTGGACTTCCAATTAAAGTAGATATAGCTTGGAGAAATGAGTTCTATAATTGGTCTCCACCTGTTTATATGTTTTCTATGGGATATGATTTCTAAATTTAAATTGTCAATTAATAATAAAAAAATAAATAAAAAATGAATAATATAATAGATAGAGAAAAAAATTCAATATTTCAAACTTATAATAGACTTCCAATCCAAGTAGATAAAGCTGAAGGTGTTAGAGTTTATGATACTAAAGGTAATGTATATCTCGACTTTCTGGGTGGAATTGCTGTAAATGTATTAGGACATAGTAATCCCAAATTATTAAAAGCAATTGAAGAGCAAAGTAAGAAATACCTTCATCTTTCAAATTTCTTTTACCAAGAACCACAGGTTAAATTGGCAGAAATGTTAAAAGAAAAAACTGGACTCGATAGAGTATTTTATGCAAACTCAGGAAGCGAAACCACTGAAGGTGCATTAAAATTAATTCGCAAATGGGGTAGCAAAAACAAGAAAAACAAAGTTATTGCTTTTAATGGAGGATTTCATGGTCGCACTTATGGTGCATTATCTATGATGTCAAAGCCTCTTTACAAAGAAGGAATGGGACCATTTTTAGATGGCATCTCTACAATTACTTTCAATGATATTAATGCTTTAAGGGATAATATTGATGCAAGTACTGCTGGAATAGTTTTAGAATTTATTCAAGGTGAAGGTGGTATTGTTTCTGCTTCAAATGAGTTTATTGAAGAAATTAATATTTTAAAGAAAAAATTTAATTTTCTCTTCGTTGCTGATGAAATCCAAACTGGAGTTGGCAGAACTGGTAAATTTTCTTCTTATGAACATTATAATATTAAACCAGATATTATTACAATTGCTAAAGGCATCGGTGGGGGATTGCCTCTTGGAGCTTTAATTGCAAAAGAAGAAGTTGCAAATGTGTGGGAAAAAGGAATGCATGGTACAACATTTGGTGGGAATGCTCTTTCTTGTGCTTGTGGAAATGTTGTTCTTGAAGAATTAAATAGTGGTTTGCAAGAACATATTGTTGAAATATCATCATATTTACTTGATAAATTAAATTCACTTAAAGATAAACATTCAAATAAAATTGAAGAAGTTAGAGGAAAAGGCTTAATCTGTGGCTTAGCTTTGAAATATGAAGCAAGACCATTAGTTGAAAAACTTTTAGCTGATAAAAGGATAATAACCAATGCAACATCAGTAAATGTGTTAAGATTAGTTCCACCTTTTATTATTACAAAAGATGATGTTGACGAATTTATTACAGGACTTGACGAATGCCTGTAAATATATAATTTAAAGTTTAACTAATTTGATACTTTTTATGGAATTAGTTGAACTTGTATTTGATAAGTTTAAATTCACAAAATATATACCTGTGTTATATTTTGAAATATCAACTATTTGATTTTCTAATAAATTTGAATTTAGTAATTGATTTCCTAATATGTCAGTAATTGTAATTGTACCATTATAATTTGGAATACTAAAGTAATCAATTGAAGGATTTGGAATTATTTTTAGTTCTGAAATATTACTTTCAATAACATCACTTTTTACTTTCATCACTTCATTTAATAATTGCCACATTTTATTACAAAATAAAAATGGGACTTCGTCGAATGAGTCTGGTTGTTCACCCATTCTAACTACAACCAATCCATTGCTTTTGGAAATACATACAAGTTGTCCATTTTTACCAATTCCTGCAAACATATCATTGGGTGCTTGAGGAGCATAAGAGCCTTTAAAAACAGTTTGTAAAGTTGGTACCATATATGATGATTTTCCATTTAGCCACCAAAGATAACCATAGGAATTATTAAGTGCTTGAGATGTGTTGATACTTTTATTGATATAATCTTTATTTTTTAACAATGTATCTTTATCCCAGATGCAATTATTTTGATAAAGTAAGCCATATCTAGCAAAACTCCTCGCTTTACTAAAGAATACATTATCAAAATCTAATGTGTACCATAATCCAGTTATTCCTGTTTTAGTTTTTAATTTTTGCTGTGTATATAGGTTAATATTAGTACCTGTCGCTTTTTCAATTACTTTTTCTAATAAAGTATAAGGTGCATTATGATAAGCCCATCTTGTTCCAGCATCTGCTAAGTATGTTAGACAGCTATCTTTAATACAATGGTTGTCATCAACTCCGTCGTTCAAACCAGTAGTCATTGTAATTTGGTTTAATATTGTAATTTTATTTTCTTTTTCTAAAGTACATTTAGTCCAAGATTCTCCCAAGTATTTTGAAGTTTTGTCGTTAATGCTTAGCAACTTTTCTTCTTGAGCTTTACCTATCAAGAATGATGTCATTGTTTTGCCAGCAGAAGCCCAATACCAAGAACTATCTTTAGTAAAAGAACCAAAATACTTTTCTAAAACAATTTTACCATCTTTTAAAACAATAAATGCTTTTGAGTTTTCTTTTTCGAGATAGTCATATATTGGCTGAATTTTAGAAATATCCCAATTTAGTGAACTTGGGCTTAAAGTATCCCAATTATTTCCTACAATTGGTGGGAAATATATTGACTGGGATTG
>JAYTXK010000119.1:0-7484 GCA_043743005.1 Ignavibacteriota bacterium | reverse complement strand
GGTGTGTTTTTACAATTTCACTCCATTTCATATTTTCAAAATTTAAAAGTTGTTTCTCGCATTTTGCACAAATCCTTCCTTGCTCATTTGGAGTCATATCTTCCCAAATTTGATCACAAGGCTTTGGTTTTGTAGGAATATAATATGGTCGTTTTGAAATTGACATAGGTAAATAATAAAATGAAATATTGTAATTCATAATTAAGGTGTAACTTAAACTAAAATTCGTAAAAAAGCAAGAAATTTAATTAAAAAATAAAAAATGATACTATAAAATTAATTTAAATCATTAAGTTAGTAATAATATGAAATCAGAATTAGAAAAATATAAAGATGCATTACTTGAAGATCCAATTAATAGAGCAAAATTTATTTTAGCTAAAGAAAAACTAAATATTGAATTAATGTTAGACAAAATTGCAGAAGCTTCGGAATTAAATAATAAAAATATTACAATGGAAGAAATATTAAAATATGAAAACCGAGATAATTTATACAAATTCTTAATTGAAGATTTCGGTTTTGTTAAAGTAAATGAAAAATATGAAGAGCAAATGTTTGGCAATTTCTATATCACACTTGAATCTCAAGACTTTTTTATTACTTATATTAATGATAGGTCTCATTTAAATATTGAGATTACTAGTAAACAAGAGACATCAAATAGTTATTCTTTATCTTTTGTTCAAAGTCTAATATATGATCCAATTAATATTAATTCTACTTATATAGATAGTAATATCATTCGTATTGAAGATTTAAATGATTTTTTAAAAAATGATTATACCAAAATATGCGAGTTATTTAATAAATATAACTATTGGGATACAAAGAACCAAATTGATTCTTATCTTATGAAAACTTATAAAAAGCGTAATCCAGATTGGGAGTAAAATCCAATAATAAGTTTAAACAAATAAAAATCAACACACCTTATTCAATTAAATTCCTTACTTACTCTTTTCTGTTCTTGCAAAAGCTAAAGTACCTACAATCACAAAAACTAAAAACATAATTGCTATGATAGTTAAGTTTGTAATTGGGCTATAAATAACAAGATTTTTATATTCAGGTCTTACCACAGCCAAAGCTCCATGAGCAAAATCGACGATATAAGTTAGTGGAGCGATATGGCTAATAATAGTTAGAATAGTGCCTGAATGATTGACAGGGGTAATCACACCAGCGACAAACATTTGTGGAAACATAACAAATGGGAAAATCATATTAACAGTTTGCTGATTGCTAATATTGCCAATAATTAGCAAACCAAATGCTCCACCCAATAAAGTAGCAATAAGAAATACTGGAGAAAGTAAGATTATATCTTGGTAAGTAATTGGTAAGCCTAAGATTAATCCATATACTACTATCCCTAAAATTGAAATAATACTAATTGCACCAGAGCCAATTATTTTCCCCATAATTATAGTATATCGTGAAATAGGTGCTACAAACATTTCTTGAGTAAAATCATCTTCTCTATCTCTTACAAGTGAAACTAATCCATTTACAGAAGTTGAAAAAAGTGATTGAACAATTATTCCTATAAAAACAAACATTTGGTAATTGTAAGTAATATTTTTACCCATATTTTGCTGAAACATACCACCAATTATCCCAATAAAAATTACTGGAAATATTAGTAAAAAAGCAAACCTTGTTCTATCTCTAAAAAATTTAATCAAATCTCTCATTGCAATTGTTAGAGCTGCATTTATTTCATTCACTTCAGTTCTTCCTTATTTAATGAAACTAACTTAATATATGTATCTTCCAAGCTCGGCTCGTGAATATCCATAGTAGTAAGTGGAGTTTCAATTAATTTAATAATTTTAAAGGGTGTCATCTCATCATTATATTTTACTTTAAATCCATTTTCTTCTTTATATTCCAAATTGAGTTTACTCAGTTCATTTCGTAAATTATCTTTATTTTCTGCATCAATAGTAATAATTTTTTCTAATAAATTTTGTTTGAGCTCATTGGGAGTGCCAAAGCTAATAATTTTACCATGATTTATTATACAAACATTATCAGCTTCTTCAGCTTCTTCAAGATAATGAGTAGTTAAGAAAATTGTTGTTTTATCTTCATTTCGCACTGTTTTCAAATATTTCCAAAGTTCATTTCTTGAAAGTGGGTCAAGTCCAGTGCTTGGCTCATCTAAAAATAGCACTTCTGGACGATGAAAAAGAGATCGAATAATTTCGAGCTTGCGTTTCATACCACCAGAAAAAGATTTTACTTCTTTAAAAAGCTCATCTTTCAAGCCAATTATTTCAGCGAGAAAATTAACTCTTTCTTTATATTCCTTGGGCATCATTTTGTAGAATGGCATAAATGAATACAAACCATAAAGGCTTGAATGAAGTCTTATATTTTCTTCTGCCGTTAAGTTTAAATCTAATGAAGGATTTTGGAAAATTATTCCAATTCTTTGGCGAACGAATTTATTTTCTTTTTCTAAGTCATAGCCTGCGATTTTAATATTTCCACTCGTTTTATTAAGTATAGTAGTCAATATAGAGATAGTAGTTGTTTTCCCTGCACCATTTGGACCCAAGAATGCAAAGAATTCACCTTTTTTTACTTCAAATGAAATATCATCAACAGCATTTTTATCAGCTTTTTTATATCTTTTAATAAGATTATTAACCGATATAATAACATAAGTTTCATTATTATTTTTAATCATTTGTTTTTTAGTTGTTGTAATAACTAATATTGACTACTAAATTAAATTGGTATTTTAAAAGTTTAAAAATGTGTTTGAAATAATGAAGTAAATAGCTAATTTGAAGATGTTGGATTTGAGAAAATATAAATTAATGTAAAATATTTAAATATGAATAATCGTTTAAATAATAAATTGTTAAATAAATTTTACATGGTAAAAATATGAGCGTTGCTGATTTAAGTATTGATCAATTAAATAAAATAATTGAAGATGCTGTTGAAAATAAAATTCAAAAATATTTTGACGAAGATTTAAATGATGAAATTGATTTTTCAAATGGAATACCAAATCCATATTACAATTCAAATAAAGTTAACATTGAATTAGCTCCAGATATTGCATTTTATTTTAAAAGTTCTGCAGAAGTTAATAATGCTTTGAGAATATTAATTCATTTTGCGAAACGAATTAATACAGTGTTATAAAATAACAATGTTAAAACTATAAGTCCCTAAAGGGACTTAGGCTCTTTACTATTTTATTTATTACCAATATTTCGTCACTAAAGGGACTTGGTATTTTAACCTATTTTCAAACCAATTAAGGTAATATCATCTCTTTGAGTTTCATTACCAAGCCCTGCTGATAGAGGTGCTTTTATGAGTGTCAATTCTTCATTGCAACAAATTGCTGGAGGCTTTGGTGCAGTAATAGCAGGTAATATTATTGTTCAGAAAAATAATTTTGCTTCATTAGAGCATTATGATATTTTAGCTTATGTAGTTTCATTTTTAATGTTACTTACAATTTATTTGACATACAAAGTAAGTTTATTAGTTGAGAATAAAGGGAAGTAAAATATGAAAATATTATTAATTATATTTGTTTTTAAGCCCCTTTTTTTAAAAGGGGTTTGGGGTTTTTGCGTTCATTTTATTTAATGAAAATTTATTATTTTGTCTAATTTAATATCAAAAAATAATTGTATTCCATATAATCCAAAGCTTAATGAAAGAGCTAAGGAATTACGAAAGAATATGACAAAAGCTGAAAAGAAAATTTGGTTTGATTTTCTTAGAGGTTTACCATTTACTTTTCAAAGGCAAAAAGTTTTAGATAATTATATAGCTGATTTTTATTGTTCTAAAATGCAATTGGTAATTGAGATAGACGGTGATTCACATTTTTCAAATGATTCAATTGAATATGATAAAATAAGGACATCTATACTAAATGGATATGGGCTACAAGTCAAGAGATACACAAATAGTGATATTTATAATAATTTTGATTTCGTGTGCAATGAAGTACTTGGAATGTTAGAAGATGTAAAACCCCAAACCCCTTTTAAAAAAAGGGGCTTAATATATACAAAAATTAATAAAATATAAATAATTAATTTAATTGATGGAGAACTTTTTGAAACAGAAATTAGATTTTTATATTTAATTTCAAGTTCTTCAGATGCCACATTTAAAATGGCTCCCGGTTACAAGTATTTTAATGAAGATAAAACTATGATTGCAAATGAATTTAATTTAAGTATGTCATTTGCTGAAAATATTGGTATATGTGAAATGAGCGAAACTTTAGTAGATGGACCTGTTATAAAAATTAGGAAATATAATCTCTTAAGGTATAAAAATAAATAATTATAATAATCTATCCAATTTTCAAACCAATTACTGTAATATCATCTCTTTGAGTTTCATTACCAAGATGCTTGTTAAATTCAGATAAAAGCTTTTCTTTTTGCTCTTGCATACTCAAATTATCAAAAGTATTAATTGTGTTTCTAAGATTATTTGAACCAAACTTTTTACCATTTTTGCCTACTTGATCTGAGAAACCATCGCTTAATAGATAAATAGTTGTATCAGAACTTATTTCAAAGCTATACATATCATATTCATTACCTGCTACAGAATCGCCTCCAATTGAATTTTTACTACCTTTAATTAATTCCAAATCATCATTTTTTTTGAGCAATAAATTCTGCCTTGCTCCACTAAATTCTAAAATATTATTTTCAATTTTAATTAAAGCAATTTCAATTGAATCTCTACTTTTATTTTCAGAAATTTGTTGATTTAAAGCGAAAGTAAGTTTGTAATCAAAATATTTTAATATCTTTGATGGGTTTTGAATATCTTTGGAAGATACTGCTTCTTCTAAGATTGTAACTCCAATCATAGTAAGCATAGAGCCAGATACACCATGTCCAGTGCAATCACCAACTGCAAAATAGGTTGCATTATCTTTTTTATGTAGCCAGTAAAAATCACCTGAAACAATATCTTTTGGCTTGTAAATAATAAAGAAATCTTTAAATGCTTCTTGCATACTTGATTCCCAAGGCAATATAGTATTTTGAATTCGCTCAGCATATCTAATTGAAGCATAAATTTCTTCATTTTTAACTTCAATTAGTTCTTTTTGAATTATTAAGTCGTCATTTATAGAATTTAATTGCTTATTGCTATCTTTCAATTTGATTTCAATTTCACTACTTTTTTTAACAAAATACCAAATAATAAGAACTGAAATAATTATATTTGAAAAAACACCAATGAATTTTACAAAAATAGCATCTTTTACATTTGTAATTAGTGGCTCGTGGATAAGTGTAGGAAAAAAAACATTTAGAAATATATTGATTAATGGAATAGATAAAGCAATCGCTAATTTAGCTTTATGTTTGATATCAAAAAGTAAAAATACTACACCAACACTTGCTAAAATCAGATAGAGCTGACCAGCTGTGCCTCCAGATAGCATTTCTTTATAGCCAGTTGCAATATTTCCAACTGCCATTAGTGAGAATTTGGCTGTATCATGAAAACCATTAGAATTTAATAAATACAAACTAAAAAATGCTATAGCAGAAGCAAATGAAACTAAAGCATAAGAAAAATCTTTATCTGTAGCAAATAATATAAACCTCAAGCTTGACAAACTTGAAGCAATTAATAATATAAAATTTGTAATAACAATAGATTTGTCGCTATTGGCAACATCATCTTTATCAAATCCTTTATTGATAATATTTACAAAAAAATTTTTCAAATATTTTTGGTTTCTTTATGGAAAATATATAAATAATAAACATCTAAAATGAATACGGCAATAGTCATATATATTAAGAAAAAGTTATGTGACCAATGCAAATCTAAAGCAATTGAAATTAAAGCAGTACCTATGAATTTGTACCAACTAACACTCTTGGAAAATAAATGTTTGTTATCACTTTGCAAAAATATAAAAATATAAGCAGAAGAAATCACTATATTATCTAAATATGCAGAAATAGTACCAATTGGAGTGTCATATCCTGAAATATTCATAAAATAAAATAAAAATCCAAAAAATATAGCATATATGAAAGCTAATTTCTTTGAATGTTTGATTAAATATGGCAATTTAAACTGTTTGTACCCATATTTATAAAGCCCGTAAAATATATAACAATCAAAGAAAAACCAAAGTGCATAGCCGATTTGCATTGCAAATCCCATATAATTTCTAACACTATCGCCAAATACCATACTCCAAACAAATTCCCAAGCAATATTCATACATACAACTATAAATGGAATTTCCAAAAATTGAGTTTTAATTAGATTTCTTATATAAATATAATAAGTCAAAAGCCAAAAAAAACAGCCCAAACCAAATAAAATCATTTCAAATAAATTCAAATGAGTAAGATTAATCCAAATCATATATTACCTTCATGAATTTGATTTAAACAAAGAATTATTTTTAGTCCAATCTTTATGCAAACCGGGTGGTACCAATATAGCTACATTTTCTCCTTCGCTCACATAGTCTTTCAAACCGTTCATTAGCTTTAAATTAATAAAATCAGTAAAAAATCTTGAAAAAATACCTTCACTTTCAAAATTAAGAAAACCGATAGTAAACAAGTAACTTAATATAGAAGCTAAATTGCTTTTTTTAATTGATGGAACTTCCAATACTTCAATTGCTTTTTTATCAATCAATTTATTTACTAATAAGAGTACAATTCCATCAAGCATTTAGAGGTATTAATTCATTAAGTAAATTAATTAAATCATTATTTAATTTAATTCCTGCATCAGTTTTAGCAAAGTTATTTTTAGAAATAGCTTCCCAAAGTAATTCAGCATCTTCGAAATTTTCAGGTAATAAATCATTATCTATGCCTATCAAATATCCAACGCATTTCCAAAGATGCAATATTGCTTCTTTTTCTTCAATAGTTAATTTAATTCCTAGCCCTTCTAAGCCTTGAATTACTACAACTGAAAATGCAAGCATAGTACCAGCCAAATCTTCTTGATTAATTGGATACCCAGATACTTCAACATCATATTTTACTTGATTATTATTTATACTTTGTAGTAAATAATATCTAATAGAAGCGTGAATTAACCTTACTTTTACTGCTGTCGAAAGTCCTTTTCCATCAACTGCTAGTCCGCCGGGAGTCATTACATCTAAAACAAATTGTGCTGTTTGAGCAATTCTGCGTTTTGTATGATTTGTTAATCTACCAGTAATTAGTAATACTTCGGCACCTTTGCCACAAGCATAACATTCTGGCAAAGATTTGCAAAAATATGATACTATTATAGAAGGTCCAAATCTTTTGAAACAATCTTGAGCCAAATTAATTTTGTTTTCATCATAGAAATCAGGCATAGCTGAATTTTCATCAAAATAATCTTTAAAATATTGAGGCATTTCATCAGTTTTAACTTCTTTATTATATACTAAACCTTTAAAAATGGAATTCAAATCTTGAATTTCACCACTTTCA
>JAYTXK010000118.1:0-8792 GCA_043743005.1 Ignavibacteriota bacterium | reverse complement strand
GATTTGTGATTTTTAAATTTACAGTTTGCTCTTTTTCTGCTTTTTCTAACTCTTCTAATTATGTGGTAAATCTTGCTATTTCATTCTCTGCGAACTTTTTGTCGTCTTGATGAAATTTTATAAATTTTTCTAATTCTATTTTTCTTTCCATTTTAATTTCCTTTAATATTTATAATTTGTTCTTAATTTGTAAATGTAATTTTCGCTCACATTTAGATCCTTAGCGATTTCTTTATCACTTTTAGAATTACTATGCAAGTGAATATATCTTTTTACAAGTGGTTTAATTTGTTTTAAACTTGTTTTTTTAATTATTTCAGTACCATCTGAAAACGCTAATAATATCTTTTTAACTACTTCAATCCCAGATGCTTCTGAAATTAAATATAAGTCCTCGTGTTCTTTCAAATCCTCTTGAGTAAGTAATTCTATAAACTCTTTTTTAATTATCATTCGCATAAAACACCTTAAATATTAATATAAATTCTACTGAATTAATTTATTTAATATTCAAGCTCTATTTCAATCCCCGGTTTGTTTGAATAATATTTTCCAATATTGGTTTTAAAGATAATTTTACTATCATTGTCATAAACTACTGATTCCATTGCATCATATAACATTTTCTCTAAATTGTCTAAATCTGGCTTAGTTGGTTTAACTACTAAATATCCATCTTTGATAGCTTTTTTGTCAATTGCTTTTAATGATTTAATCGGAGAAAAATAAAAACCTAATTCTACTATTTCTATAGGCGTTGTAATCATTTTAAATTTATTTGGCAATTGTTGTATAATTTGAGTTCTTATATTATCTTTGCCAGTAACAATTTTTTTAGGTTGAAAAGCAAATCCTTGTTTTGTAAATCTTGCCGATTGCTTTGGTATCGGCTCCCCTAAAATCACTAATTTTAATCTCATATTAACATTCCTCCGTAATGTAATTATTATCTTTATTTCTAATTGTTAGTAAGTTCTTATTGCAGTCTAGACAAACAAATACTTTGGGTGTGTTGAATGGAATTAATACTCTGTATTTAGGTCCGAACAAATACCCACAATTAACACATTGAAACTCATTCTTAATTAATTCAAATTTCTTTTTCAAAAGTGGTTTTCCTCCCCAACATAATTATTAAATTCAGGCGCGTCCCAACTACTCGGATAATCTTTTTCTTTTGGTATTCTATTGCCAACTTGCTTACTCCATTCATCTTCATAAAATCTTTCTGCAGCTGCTGAAAAAATATTAAAGTTATGCGAACCAACTTTACCCATATAATCCTCTCTTACTTTTTCTCTAAAAACTGTTGTCTTTGACGCTGTAAATTCACTATTCCAGTCTCTATAAATGCTTATACCAATATCTGCAATATTGAAAAAATGACTTGAACCGTTAATATCATACATTGTAACACGTGCATATTTTTTACCGTCTTTTAACATCTTTCTTGGGTGAGCGATTAAGAATGTAGCTAATTCGTGCTTCTTAGAAAAGTCCGATAATTCATTTAAAATTACTGATGTATATTGAGTCTCACTTTGATTAGTGCCTAATAAGTGCGTTAATTTCATCCAGCTATCAATCATAAATCCATTAATGCCTTTCGTAAATACTAAATGCTCAACTCTTTGCAATATATCCTCTAATTTAGATTTACTATTTGATGGTCTGATAAAAAAGAAATTGTCATTTATGTAATCAATTGCTTCATTAAGTTCGTCCTTAGTCATTCTTGTATCAAATCCACTTGCAATATTATCACCGACTAATTGCCTTGCTAATTTTATCGTCAATGCTTCCGTTGAATGCTCTGGAGAAAATATTGCATATTTCTTTCCTTGATTTATAGATAATCTTGTTAGCCAGTCAGTAGTAAATGTAGTCTTGCCGTGTGATGGAATACCAGTTATAATTATTAATTGCCCTTTGGTCCTCATTATCTTTTTATCAAATTCAAACCAGCCAGTATTGTCTTTTTCTCCATACCCATTTTCATATATTTCAAATACTTTTTCTCTTGAGTCTTTTGCATATAAAATACCGTCAAAAGGATAAGGAGTAGCATTCAAATAACATTCTTTTAGTTTATCCTTGCCGTGTTTAACAAGTACATCATTGGCATCTTTGCAGTCATTAGGAAAATTGATAATCCAGCATTTATGTTTACCAAATCTCCTTGCCAATTCCTCACGCATTGCAATCCCCGGTAAGTCATTGTCAAGTGCCAAATAAAACTTAGTTTTATTCTCCAAAAATTCAATTGAATTATCAATAAAATCTAATTTAGTACCTATGTTTTTTGTATTCGGTTGCAAGCCACCCTCAGGAACAGAAACTGCATTTAAAAGTCCTATCATTTCAAAACTTAAAGCATCAAATTCTCCTTCGGTTATAATTACCTCGTCAGTCAATGCAATATCATTCAATTTGTACAGTATTTTTGCTCCACCTTTATACTGCATAAAGTCCTTTTGAGAGCTTCGGTATTTGATGTTTAAACAGTCATCATAAATATAGTATTTAAAGCAAATTGCACTTAGTTTTTTTCCATTTCCAAAGTAAAAATTAGGAATTACTTCAATTTTATTTCGCTTTGTAACTTCTTTAGAAATACCTCTCGTTTCAAAGTATTTATTCATTTTAATCAGTAGCAAAGTATCTTCAGGTAATTTAGCTTCTCGGATAGGTTTAAATTCTTTTTCAACTGAAATGTTATTATTTTTTATACCACCTTTAAAGCCACATCTAAAGCAAGTGTACCACCCTAAAGACACATTAACTGCTAAATCTTTGCTACTATCATTTGCGTTTTTATGTGGCAAACATTTTGGGCATTTTACCCTCTGAATATTTTTAGAATTTTGGTTAATCCCAATAATACTTAATTCTTCATAAGTCATTTTCACACTCTCAATAGCACATTAAAATGTTATTCTTGCCACTTTTTAGGCTCGTGGTTGATTTTTTAATTGGTTTTTGTATATTTTATAACCTTACCGTTTTTATTGTCTTAAAATCGATTTGTGGGCTTTTTAATAAATTATACTTGTCATTGGGTCGTAAATGTAATTATCATCGTGAACACCGTTTTTGCCCAGTTTTACTGGGTTGAATTTATTTTTGTTATCAATCCACGTTGCTATTCGAGAGTTTAATTTGAATTTTGGTTCACTCAAATATCTAAATTCATAATTTTTGATTGGGTCAGTATAATGCCTAATGAATTTTTGCTGTTCGGATTTATCCAAAGAACTCAAATTCAATTCTTTATCACAAAATTCTCCAAATTCATTTTCATTCATTTCCAAATGTTCGGTATATTTTTCTTTATATATTTCTTTTTCTTTTTCTTTTAGTTTAGTTTCTTTTAGTTTAGTTTCTTTTAGTTTAGTTGTTATAAGTAAGTTAGAGTTATCGTCTAAGTTAGTTATAACTATGTTAGAGTTATCGTCTAAGTTAGTTAGAGTGTTTTCGTTTTGCTTTTCTAAGTTAGTTGTAGTATTAGAGTTAGCATATCTCCTCTCCATTGCTTTTTTCCCACCCTCACTATTTCTTAATGTTTTTTCGTCTCTTAATTCTAATCTTTCTAAGAGTGATTTGGAGAAAATAAATTCATTATCCTCAACTAACAAATCAAATTCATTAATAAAATCATTTATTAATTCAGTTGTTTTTTCGATTGATTCATCAAGAATTTTACTTAAAACTGAGAATGTATATTTATCTTTTTTGATTTTATATCCATCAAGTGAAGCTAAATGTTCAATTAAATCCCAGAAAAAACACCCCCCAATTTTACCGTGAACCGAACGCATTGCAATTATTTTTGGGTCGTTTCTTGCATCTATATCGTGTGAAAAGTATTTAGAATTTTTCATTATATATCCATTGAACACAATCTATTTAACAACAAATTATTTATTAAATTTTCTGTAATTAACAAATGATACCTTTCGATTTTGTAATTAATCTTTTGTGTTTTTGAGCTATATTCAATTTCATTATCTTCGCAATATTCTCTTAACCAAGCATTAAATAACTTAATTGATAAATCAGTTTGATTAAGATTATATCGTTTCAAAAAGATTAAATAAGTGTCAGCCATAGGTAAAGCTACATTTCTACTTAATGAATCGAAGTATGAATTTGCATATTGTTTTATAGTATCTTTATTGGCATATTGGGTATTTAATTCATTGTAAAATTTAGTATGTTCTTTAGATTCAATAACATCAATTTTATTAAACCAGCTTATTATTTTATCTATGTATTTTTTCATTTTCCAGTACCTTTATTAATTTATTTAAATTTCTTATTTTAAATTCTTGCTCGCAGAGTAATTTATTTTGTATTTTGATTAATTCATTTTTGAGAATATCTATTTTTATATGATTATTTGATCTATATTTATCATAATAATTAACAGCATCAGAAATTAAATTAGGTCTTGATTTACCAGTTTCAAATGCTAAAGTATTCAACAATTCAACATCTTTATTTGTCATTCTAAAACGCAAATTTTTAATGTAATTGTTTTTAATAGCTGGCTTACTCTTAGACCTTAACTCACTCATATAGTTTCTATGATACTCCATATTATGATTATCAATAGCTTCTTTAGTTTTATTCATTTTATACTCCTATCATATAAAACCAAATAGAAGCAATTGTAAAAGCAAGCCAAAATCTAACATCAGTTAAAGTATGATAGATTTTGCTATAAGTATAATAAGCATCTCTACCAGCCTTTATTTCAAGTTTAATTAAGTTCATATTGTGTTCCTTAAATTACTTTTTTTAGTTCATCAGCTTCAGTTCAGGGCAAATCTTTAAAAATAGAGCGAACAACGGGGGGTTAATTCGCTCTTTGGCATACAAAGGGGCTTCAAGAAGCCACTTTAATTTTATTATCAATGAAATTAGTTAGTAAGTTTTCAGCATCAAGAAAATCAAGGAATTGATTAAGATATTTATAAGCACTTACTATTTCAACTTTATCAGTATAAAATTTAAATTGATGTATATCTTTTAATTTAATACCATCTTTGATGGTATCATTCATTTCAAATACATTGTATTTAACTATATCAACTCCAAATATATCGGCATAGAATTTACGTTGTAATGATAAATAATATTTCTCCCAATTAAATCCATTCCAGCAAGTTTTATTTTCAACAACAGAACCATAACAAAGTTGGTCAACTTTAGCAACTAAATTGACAATTCCAAAAGTAGTTGTTATTTGTTTTACTTGCTTTACTTCAAATGGAAAATTATAATCAATGTTATCAATAGATTTAAGCATATCAATTTCTTTAAATTCAAATCCATTGCATATAAAATTCTTTTGTTGTTTGTTGTAATATTTTTGTGGAGTTTCTAAAATCGAATGATAAGCAGTCCCCATAAGCATAAATTTAGATGGTTCACTCTTTTTAAGTAAACTATCAATAAAGTTACTTTTAGTTACATATTCATTTTCTAAATAATATCTAAAACTCTCTACTTGAGTAACTGAAATTCTAAACATAATTATAATCCTCAAGTGATGCAACAACTAAAGGCTCAGGTTGTTCTTCAAACATAATTTCTTTAGCAGATTTAGTTTCTAATGAATAATATAATTTAGTATTCTTATCCATTTCTAAATTTAAATCTTTAGCTTTTTGAAGCAACAAAGCTCTTATAGTATTTGTTACTTGAGGATCTAAATCAACAGCTTTGATAGTAGCAATAAATTCATTAATCCCAATAGCATCATTTACTTTTTCTAATTCATTTCTTAATAAATTAATTTCATTACTAATTCCTTTTTGCTTTGAATTTCTTGAGTTTAAAGTATCTTTCATAATTTTAATAATATTTGCAAAACTATTAGGGTCTTGATTGAAATTAGGAATAAAAATTTTATCTAATCCAGCAGAATTTTTCCCAATAAAAGCCTCACAAGGATTAAAATCAAGAACTCTTTTATTAGACTCCATATAGTAATAACCAATAAAGTCTGCTACTTTCATTAATTCATTATAAGAACCACCAGTTATATCAGGTCTTATAAATTTTTGGTCTCCATTTTTATCTTCTTTATCGTGAGCAATAAAAACAACATCTTTTCCTAATATATTTAATTGCTTAATCCAATTAGTAAATGATGCTTTTAAAACTCCATAACCTTGCAAAGTTAAAGCTCCATTTCTTAGTCCATTTTTAGGATTTTCAGCTATGATTGATTGAGAAAGAAAATCTAAAGCTCTACCAACAGTATCAATTACAACTGTATCATAGTTTATTAAGTCATTCGGAGTGATTGTAGCCACATCTGACCAAGATTTGATTTGTACTGTGTCTTTTCTAAATGCTGACCTGTGAGAGCCTTTATCGAAGTCTAATATTAAACATTTATTGCTTGTAAATCCTAAACTTGATTTGCCAACTCCTGGCTGACCATAAATTAATATATTCAAAGTCTCTACTTTTATATCTTCATTTTCACTTGTGATATTTAAAGCCATTTTTATATTCCTTTTTTAAATTGTTGCATAAATTTAGGAAAGTCTTGAACCAAACCAGTATGTTTTATTTTTGGTTTTTTTTCATTTAAATTATTGACTTTCATTTGTTGTATTCTTGATATTGAAGTTCTTTTTTGCTTACCGATAACAACATAATCTAATTGATTTGTGTTAAATAAGTATTTAACCGAAGTCCTATCAATCCCCAATACCTCACAAGTCTCGGAGATTGAAAGTAACTTAAATTCATTATTTGTTGTTTGATTTTTCATTGTTAATTTTTTATTCTATCTAAAATTTCTTTTACATCAGGTCTTGAACAAAATTCATTTATATCAAAGAAATTATCAATTTCAACTCTAATTCCTTTTGAGTGTTTTTTTGTTTTTGGTTCGTCGTCATAGTTAGTTTTCCATTCGTCGTATTTAGTCATTTTACACCACCTCTGAATATTGTAAGTTTGCTTTTAGATTTAACTTTTCATTAATTGCGTTATATACATAAAAAATACCCTCTAAAGCTCCCTCATTGTAATTGCAATAATTAACTTGCACCCATTCTTTGCTAATTCCAGTCGGAGAATAACTTAATTGATAATCGAATATATCAACTCCAATCATTACATTAAATCTAATTGTATGAATTAAGTTGTTTAAACTTGTTTCATAGGTAAAATCTATATAGAATTTTTGAGTACCTTTTAAAGTTAATAACTCATTTATTATCGTATTGATTTGAGTTTCAACGCATCTACCAATTTTGATATTCATAAAACCCCCTCATTTATCAATACTATTTTTCTACTATTTGCATTTTCTGAAATCATTTTACCCATCATTTCAGCATTTAAATCACTGGCACAAAGTCCAGATGTTTGAAATTTGTAATCATAATATCTTGCTAAGTCATTCTTAAAATCAATTAGCAATTCATCTAATAAATTGAATGGTACTTCTTCAGTAATTGAATTGAAAAAGACATTTGCTCCTTTTAATTCCAACCAATTAATCTCTTTAATTGGTGTATCTTGAAAAATTTTTGCTTTTGGCATAAAATATTTCCTTATATTTGTATGTGATTGAAACGTGGTTTTAAGAATTGTTCTCTTAAAATCTTGTGTTATAGAAAAAACATCTCTACTGAAAAACCCATTATTGATTATCAAGATGGGTTTTTTTTATTACTCTTTTATTATATACTTCTATAATCATTTGTGAAACATAAACCCCAATATTACCACTTCCGATATTATCATTTTTCATCATTTTAGTTAAGACTTCTTTAGCCTCATTAGTAAGTGAAATTGACACCCTTGAAGTTTTAATACTATCTAAAAATGTAGCTTTTTTTAACTCTTCCATAATATGCTTTTTTATAGTGTGTTAGAAAATGTGTAACTAAGTGTAACAGTAAGTGTGTATTTTGTTTGCATATATAAAGAAGTTTTCTTATATTGCATCTTGCAATTCAGGAAATCTTTCTAATAGTATAGTTTCAACATAATTAGAAATCTTTCTATGTTGTTTGTTGCTTTCAGATTGAATTTTATCAATCAAACTTGCAGCAAGAGTAATATTTAAAGGTTTTCTTTTAATATTAGTTATACTCTTAGGTTTTTCTAATGCTTCTTGCATTGTATTTGCCTTTTATTTGTGTAAAAAATTGTTTTTTTGTTTTTGATTTAATTTCTATTGTAATATAATAGAAAATAATGGAATATACAAGAAATATTATGAAAATAATATATTTTTATTATAATTATTTATTTAAGTGTTGCAAATGATAGATACAACCCCACAATATCGTTTAGAAAAATTTATTAATTCTTTACCAATATCTAAAAAAAAGTTAACGGATAGTTTAGGTATGGTTGCAAGTGATTTGTATAAATATATTAAAAGTGGTAAATCGGTTTTTAAAGATTTTGAAAAATTAGAAAAATTAAAAGCATTAGGATTGAACTTAGACTGGTATATTTACGGTAATGGAGAAATGCTTTTAGAAAATAGAATATTGCTTAATGATGGAACTACTATTGCATCTAATAAATCAATTGATGGTATTAGAAAGGATATTATTAGTGTTATAAATTATAATAAAGAAAATCCTGAATTAATCCCTGTTGAATTACCACAAGAAATTACAATAAAATTATATGATATTTCGGTCTCTGCAAATGTTGGTGGTGGAATTACTGATATTAATCAAATTCCATATTCATTTATGCCAATTGCTTCCAATTATAAAGAGTGTGTTGCATTTAAAGTAACTGGA
>JAYTXK010000117.1:0-3532 GCA_043743005.1 Ignavibacteriota bacterium | reverse complement strand
AATAAAAATACTGAAATAGAATCAGGTAAAAATATACCTACTAATTTAAGTGATTTCTCACCTAATTTTATGGCTACTTGGGAAATAGATATTTGGGGAAAATTAAGTAATAGCAAAAGTGCAGCTTATGCAAGATTATTAAGTTCTATTGAAGGAAAAAATCTTGTAATTTCAAATTTTGTAACTGAGATAGCATTTAATTACTATGAACTTTTAGGCTTAGATGAAGAGTTAAAAATAATAAAAGAAACGATTAAAATACAAAATGAAGCTTTGGAAATTGTAAAAGTTAAAAAAATAACATCTCATGCAAATGAATTAGGGGTGAAGAGATTTGAAGCTGAAATGCTAAATTCGCAAAGTATGGAATATGGAATCTTACAAGATATTTCTTTAGTTGAAAATAGATTAAATTACTTATTAGGCAGGTATCCTCAAAAGATTATAAGAGATAATAAATACTTTAATAATCCAAATATTAAAAAAATAAAAGTTGGAATTCCATCTGATTTGTTAAAAAATAGACCTGATATTAAGCAAGGTGAATTAGAGCTATTAGCAACTGATTATGATATTAAATCTTCAGAGGCAAGTTTCTATCCTTCTGTGAATATATTATCAAATGTAGGATTGCAATCATATAGCTTATCTTCATTATTTTCAATTCAAAATTCAATTGCATATTCACTTTTTAATAATATTTCTGCTCCATTGATAAATAGATCTGAAATCATATATAATTATAAAAATGCAAAAATTAATCAAGTTGAAGCATTAATTAACTATCAAAAACTTGTTTTGAACGGTTATTTTGAAGTTTCAAATGAAATTTCAAATATTGAAAACTTAGAAAAAATATTTGATTTGAAATCTAAAGAAGTAGCTAGTTTAAATGAGTCTATCAATATATCAAACGATTTATTTAAAGCTGGTCAAGCTACTTATTTAGAAATATTGATGCTCCAAAATGCTACCCTTCAATCAAAAATTGAATTGATAAAATCTAAAAAGAAACAATTTAATTCAATTATCAAAATCTATAAAGCTCTAGGTGGAGGTTGGAAATCAAACTAGTTGGTAAACCAACTAATATCTAATTGAAATAAACTTATACAGACTATATATCCAAAAAAATATAGTCTGTATTATACTTATAAACAAAATTATGCTATCACTTGATTTCTATTTCTTAATTTCGTAGCTCAATATTTAGCTAAAGAATAAATAATTAAATTGTGTTATTAATTAATACAATACTAAAGCAACAAAAATAAAACTAATAATGTTCAAATATTTTTTTAAAGTTTTAGTTTTTATACTCATAAACACTATAAACATTTTTTCATTTGATGAAGAAAGCAATTCATTAGCTGATTACATTCGCAATTTTAATAAAAAGGATGAAACTACAATTAATAAAACTTTAATATATTTAAGTTATGCTCAAGCAAATCTTTCATTGCCATACGAAAAATTATTTGGAAGTCCTAAAACTGCTTTTAAAAGTGAATTTGGTTATGGTTTTTATAGGACTTACGAAAAGCTTGATTCTAAAATTAAGAATGTTAAAAATGAAAAACAATTAAATAAAATTGATGAACTTAAAAATATTTTTTATGTTGGCTCTGAACAAATATTTTTGTCAAATATTTCAACTTATTTTAGTGCATTTGATAATTATAATGGACTAATCAAATCTGATGCTTGGAGATTTGGATTTGCTTATTCAAATGGGTTCGGATACAAGTATAACAATGTTCCTAAAATATTATTGCAACACAAATCAGGATTAACATGGAATAGAATTGACTTTGAACAAATTAATATTCTTAGTCCAGATTCATACCTTAAAGATTTAGATGAAAAAATGAAATTTGGTCAATATTTTTCACCAGCTATAGTTTATAATATTACTAATTCAATCAAAATAGAATTATTCTATGAAAAATCAATTGTATATAATTCAGTTGGTGGATTTTCTATTGTTGGCTCTTTGCTTTTTGAAGCAGTATTACAAAGATGGATTGATTTTTATGATTTACCTTTATTATTAGAATTTGGCGATTACTACCCAATAATCTATTTTGCTTATAAAACTGCTATTTCATCTTTTTTATATAATCAAAAATCAAGTGAACATCTATTTCCTTTTGGTGGCAGTAAACAAGCAAGTTATAGTACTTATGGGTTACAAATTTCATTTGTACTTTGATTAATAATAATTGAAAATTTAGTATATTATAAGATTTTATTATTTCAGTGTTAATAACTAAATTTATTATTTGAAATTTAAATTAAATTTTGTTAGATTGTATTAAATAAAATGAGTAGAATTATGAATAAAGAAATTTTAAAGAAATCATTAGTATTATTGATTGATGATATACCAGAAAACCTGCAAGTATTAGCTGGTATTTTATATAAAGAAAATGTTAAAATTTCAATTGCAACTAATGCAAAACAAGGAATTGAAACTGCAAATAATATAAAGCCTGATTTAATTTTACTTGATGTAACTATGCCTGAAATGGATGGATATGAAGCATGTAAAATTTTGCAAAGTAATCCTGAAACATCTAATATCCCTGTGATTTTTTTAACTGCAAGAATTGACAAAAATGATGTTATAAAGGGATTTGAAAGTGGGGGAGTTGATTATGTTACAAAACCATATAATGCAACTGAATTAATCTCTAGAGTAATTACTCATCTCGAATTGAAACATTCTAAAGAAGAGTTGAAAAAGATGAATGACCAATTAATATTTGCAAATAAAGAAAAAGACAAATTTCTTTCAATTATTTCTCATGATTTAAGAAGTCCATTTGCTGGAATATTGGGACTTATTGATCTTATGGTAAACGATTATGATTCTTTTAGTTCAGAAGAAATTAAAGAATACTTAGGAAATTTTCAAAATTCTGCAAAAGTTCAATTTAAATTTTTAGAAAATCTTTTAGCTTGGGGTAATTTTCAACTTGGTAGAAAAAAAATTAGTAAAGAAAAATTGAATTTAAAACTTTTAATTGAAAATAACTTTACTTTATTAAATACTGTTGCTAAAAATAAAAATATTGATTTAGTTAGCAATGTATCTGAATTTGCAGAAGTATTTGCTGATGTTAATATGATTCCTTCAGTCTCTCATAATATGATATCAAACTCAATTAAATTTACTAAAGAAGGTGGTAAAATAGAAGTATATTCTACAATTGAAGATGAAATTGTTAAAATAGAAGTGAGAGATAATGGTGTTGGAATGAATGAAAAAGGATTGAATAGTCTATTTAGAATTGATACAATCTTTTCAAATCCTGGTACTAATGATGAAAAAGGAACTGGACTTGGATTGATTTTATGTCAAGAAATGATTGAAAAAAATAATGGCAAAATATGGGCAGAAAGTATATTAGGAAAAGGAACCTCATTCTTTTTTACTTTACCTAAATACAATGGACAATCTGAAGATGATTAAATATTTTGTCCTGCTATATAGCCAGAAGCCCAAGCCCATTGGAAATTGTAGCCACCA
>JAYTXK010000116.1:0-2269 GCA_043743005.1 Ignavibacteriota bacterium | reverse complement strand
CCTAAATTGCCAAAATCTATTAGCATAGCTTATGATGGAATGATATTTGAAATAGAAATCTAAGCAGTGATTTCTACTTTTCCTAAAATAGTTAGCTTTAGTTCTTCTAATTTTCTATCACTTCTTTTTAATATTTCACATTTATAATTTGAAAGTTTGATGATTTCACCAGCCTCTGGTATTTTGCCACTTAAGTTTAAAACATATCCACCTATCGTATCATAGTCTTCACTTTCTGGGATTTCAATTGGCAAAAATTCATTTACATCAGAAATTTTAGTTGCAGCTTTTATAATAAACTCATTTTCATTAGTTTGATTTACCATTTCTTGCTCTTCATCATACTCATCTTGAATTTCCCCAAATACTTCTTCAATTATATCTTCCATTGTAACAATTCCTGCCACACCATCAAATTCATCTTTAACAATTGCAAAATGATTTTTATATTTTTTTAATTGATTTAAAACATCATTTATCTTATCATCTTCGTTTACAATTATTGTTTTTCTAATTAAGTCTTCGATAATAAATAAGTTACCATATCTCATTAGACTAATAATATCTTTTGAATAAATTATTCCAATAATATTATCAATAGTACCTTCATATACTGGCATTCTCGAAAACCCTTCTTCAATAATAAACTCAATTATTTCATCTTTGCTTTTTGTTATATCAATAGCTATAATATTATTACGAGGAACCATAATTTGTCTAATTGGTGTTTCAGAAAATTCAAAAACATTTTCAATTAACTCTTGCTCTGCATCATCGATTAAGCCACTTTCACTTGATTCTTTTATTAAATATCTTAATTCATCTGCTGAGTGTAAATTGTTTTCTTCATTTATTGGCTCAAACCCCAGCACTTTTATTATTCTATTTGCAAATCCATTTAAAATCCAAATAAATGGTTTGAAAATCAAATAAAATATACGAATAGGCATACTCAAAAAGATTGTTACTTTTTCGGATTTCTGAATAGCAATAGATTTTGGAGCAAGTTCACCAAATACTATATGCAAAATAGTAATTGTTAAAAATGCAAGTGGCAAAGCAATAGAGTGTGCTGTTCTTGGGTCAATATTAAACCCAAAGAAGTACATCATATTAATAATTACATTAGTAACAACTCCTTCTCCAATCCAACCTAAACCAAGACTTGCTAAAGTAATTCCTAATTGAGTTGCAGAAAGGTAAGAATCTAAATTCAAAATTAAGTCTTGAGCTAATATAGCAAGTCTTTGTCCTTTTTTTGCTCTTATTTCAATTTGTGATGCACGCACTTTTACAAGTGCAAATTCTGCAGCAACAAAAAAACCATTGAGCAAAACAAAAAATAAAGTTAATAATATATCAAAAATCATTTTAAATAAATAGTAAGTTGTAAATTCATTAAGTTAGTAAAGCAAAGGATCTATATCCAAATTTTTTATCAAAATGGTAAGAATAATAAGCAGAAAATATTTTTACCAAATCATTTAAAACATAATTACTTGCTATTTTGTTAGCAGCAATTAAGTTGTTTTCATCAATTAAGCACATAAATTCAATACTAAGTGCATTCAATTTAATACTATTTCCTTTAATAATATCTAAATTTTTTGCAATAGTAGAATTAAATATACTAAAATTAATATTAAAATCTTTCAAATCTCTTCTTTCTAAATCTAAAAATTCAAAATTTAAATCAAATCCTAATATTTTGCAATGTTTAATTTCAAAATAAGCAAAAGCAAGAATTGGAGAAAATTCAGATGTATTCAATAGTTCAAAAGAGTTTAATATTTCATCAAAAAGTTCTTCATTTTTATCATTTTCTTCATGTGCTTGAGAAATTGACTCTAAAATCATCATACCAACTGCTATCCTATCAAGTTCATTTCTTACAATTTTTAAATGTATTTTTGTTTCAGCTGATGATACTAAATACAAATCAGTATTTTTTTTAAAATAGAACTGAATTTCACTAATTGAAAGCGGCTCGATTGCAGAGCCATACTTATTCTTTGAGCTTATAGCACCTTTTGCAATTAATGAAATTTTACCATAATCACGAGTAAATACTCTCAGTATTTTACTTGATTCGCTATATTTCATACTATTTAATATTATCGAATTTGTTTTAACAATCAAAATATTTTCAACATTTTTACAGAAAATTAAAAAATCTATTTGCAAATTATAAAAAAATTCTTAATTTTGAATCTTAATTAATTTGAATTATCAAATTATTCCGAAGTAGCTCAGCTGGTTAGAGCACATG
>JAYTXK010000115.1:0-13113 GCA_043743005.1 Ignavibacteriota bacterium | reverse complement strand
CAATACTTCTTTTTCTAATTAATAATAAATATTATGCTTAATTCTATCAATAAATTACAAGAAATACAAACAGATTTTGATAAATACCAAAAAAAATATTTTACACAAAGAAAACCAGAATTTTTCTGTTTGGAGCTAAATGGTGAAGCAGGAGAATTAGCCAATTTAGAAAAAAAGCTCTGGAAAGGTAAAAATATAAACATGAAACAATTAGAAGATGAAGCAGCCGATGTATTTATAGCTCTAATGAACTATTGCAATTCAAGAGAGATAGATTTGTCTAAAGCAGTTAATATTAAACTAAATGAAATTGAAATCAAGAGAAAAGAACTAAATTCAATTGGTGAAGAATATTAGCTTAAACAAAAATTTTACATTCTCAAATTGGCATAATACCAAAATGAGAATGTAAGTATAATATAGTTTACAAAGAATTATACATTGGTGCAAATTGATTAGTTGCAAACCATTCTAAACTTGTAGCAGTTGTATTTTCGTCTGTTCTTTCATAATCACCTTTTGCAATTCCACTATTAAATGCTTCACTCATTTCTACATAAGCGTTTGCAATTATTTCTGGTAATCCCATTCCTACCATACCAGCTTTTGCGTCAGCTGATGGGAATGTTACATATTTTAATTCAGGGTTGCCAATTGCTTTTCCTAAAATTGAAGTTGCTTCATCCATTGTCAAATCTGCAGCACCAGGCACATAACTATACGATTGACCTGTGAAATCTAAAGATAATAAAAGTTTTGTAGCTACAGAAGCAATATCATTAGTGTGGACTAAAGCCATTTTAATATCATTACTTATTGCAGACCCCATAATCCCCATATTTTTAATCATTCCAGCCATGCTGAATAGATTTTGCATAAAATAACCAGCACGTAAGTTCAATACATCAATACCATCAATTTGCTTTAGCTTTTGTTCAAAGTCATACAAACCAGCTACTGGTCCAGTTCCATCTTTTAAGTGTGCACCAATCGAGCTTAGTGTAACAATTTTTTTAACTCCAGATTTTTGAATTGCATTAGATATTGAATCACTAACTGCATTTTGGTATTGTCTCAAATTATGCACATCCATTCTTGGAGGAATTAGAGTATAAACTGCAGTTGCATCTTGAAATGCAGAAGTTAAAAATTGAGTATCTTCCAAATCGCCAATAGCAGCTACTGCACCTTTTGAAATCAAATTTTGCAATTTGTCAGCGTTTCTTCCAATTACTTTTACTTGCTTTCCAGCATCTAAAAGTAATTCAGCAATCAAGCCACCTGTATTTCCTGACGCACCTGTTATAACATACATAATAAATCCCCTTTTGCATACCTACATACTTGTAGGTATATTTGTTTTAAAAAAATTATATTTTAAATTGCTTAAGATAATTATTTAATTGGTTAATGCTCTTGTATAAATATTGTATATCGTTTTTAACTTTAGCAAGTGCAAAGCTACCTTCGATTGAGGCAATTACAAAGCTTGATATTTCATCAGCATTTGCAGACTTAATAATTTGCTTTTGTTTTATTCCTCGCTTTATAGCCATACAAATGATACTATGTTGCTTATCTATTATTCTTTCTAACCTTTCTTTGAACCCTTCATCTGAAGCTGACATTTCTTGAATTAAATTATTTACTGGACATCCAAATCCTACATTGCAGTCATTAGTGAAAGACATTACCTTATTAATACAACTAATTATACCATCAATTATATGACCATTGTAATTTTCTAATGACAACCATAATCCAACAAAATTTGGGTATAGAATTTCATCGATAATTGCATATCCTAGTGAATTCTTGTCAGGAAAATAATGATAGAAAGCACCTTTGGTAATTCCCAATTCAGTTATCACTTTATCAGTGCGAGTAGCATGAAAACCATTAGCATGAATTGCTTCAAAGTTTTTATAGAGAATGCTTGTTCTCGTATCAATTTGTGTTTTTACATCAATCATCAATGCAAAGATAAACATACTAAATGGTATGTGCAAGAAAAATAATAATTTTTCAAATAAAAAAGTCTATGCAACATATTTTATGAAACATAGACTTTTAAAACTTCAATTTATATTTCTAATTTAAATGACAACCAATTTAAGTACTTTGTTGCCGAAATTTGTTTTTATTATTAAATAATAAATTCCAGATGATATTTTCCCATTACTTTCATTAATTATATCCCATTCCAAATTGAAACTTGTAGCATTAGAATCAATATTAAATTCTCTTACAGCCGAACCCATAATATTATAAATACCAATATTTAGTATTTTAGTTTCTGTATTTGTTAAATTAAATTTAATTGATGCTATATTCACTATTGGGTTTGGTCCATAAGTGATTTCTATACCGATTTCTGACATATCTTCTTGTACAGAGCTTACTGTATTATTACCTTCTTCATCAAGGGTTGTATCTTTTGCCATCATCCAAGGTTCTAAGCAAAGGAAAGCAGTTTGTGTTGTCAATATTCTATTTGTAATACTTCTTCTTGTTAAATCAATACTTTCTTTGATAGTTCTATTTTTATCTTCTAAAGTTCTTAGATATTTCCAATTCCACATTTTAGCAGATTCACTACTAATTATAATATTTGTAGAATCTAATGTAAATCTTTTAATAACTGGTTTCCCGTCTAATAATGCAGAGAACTTAGCTTCAATTGGATAACTACCTTCTAATTTACCAAATTCATAGATTAATTTTTTGTTCGAGTTAATATCAATTATATTTTCAGTGGTTTTCGAAATTGAAACTCCATCTTTTGGATCAATATATAAACCAATTTCAGAAATTGTTCCTTTTAAATTCGAAAATGAGCTGTTTATCATAGCTTCAATTGTACTATTCTGACTTTTGGTTGTATAAGAATCACTTCTGGTCATTTCAGCTAATTTTTCATTAATATATTGGTCTCCATTATAATTACGTGAATTAAAATTATAAGTTGAATAATGAACATCAGAAAAATCAATTGTTGTAATTTTGTAAGTATTGGGTGACATTGCTGAAAGACAATCTTCTATAATAGGATTTGCAGAAGTGGGAGTAGGTGCATATTCCGAACTTGTAAGCAAAATAATTGTTGAAACGGCATTAAATTTTTTATTAAATCCAATTCCATCAATTAGTAATTCAGATAAATTACTATACAAACCTACTTTTTTATATACTGTTGAATCTAATAAAGCATTAATTGTATCTTTGTTGCAAGGTACCCACCTATTAAATAAGTTTATTGTTGATTTATTACCCAACATTATATTAATAGAATCCTTTTCACTTAAATTTGCTAAAATTACTTTTTTTAGCTGGTTTATCATATCTTTTGCTACTACTGATGTTCTATTTGGGTCGTAATCAATTAAAAAGTTTATTTTTTGATTGATATAATTTGAGGTGATTAGTTTACTATCAAACAATGTAAAATAATACTCTTGGTCATCAATTCTTTTAGATTTACTAAAATAAGGAATAGTAAAATCATATTGATAAGAAAAAGTTTGATATAATGTTGTACTATTGGTATTTAACTCAATGAAATTTCCATTAATATCACTTGATTTAGAATATTTTGGAGGGATGTTCCCAAAATTAACATCTGTAAAATTTTTGTTTAAATATATTTTGAAATTTCTAGGTATTGCTTTGTTTGTAGATATATTTAAAATAGTAGGAGAAAAATTAAATTGAGCAAGTCCATTTGTAAAATTCATTTTAGTAAAGTATGAAATTTTTGCATGCCTATTTTTGTCACCAACGTTAGGGAATATTCTATATTCATAGTAACCAGAAGTACTTCTCCTATAAAAAATAGACGGGTCTCTATGCAGTCTGTGCACAATATTTTCATAAATCAAAGAGGCTGAATTTATATCTAATATCATAGCATGAGAAAGAGTATCATCTACCCAAAGCCAAGAATCATTTACAAAATCGGTTGATGGAAGATTAAAAAAGGCATATAATTCTAATGTATCCAAATTAGAAACTAAATCTAATGACCTATACCAAAATTCAGTTGTAATTTCAGCATATATCCCATGAGGTTTTACAACTATGTTTGCAGAATCTATATTCATTCTACTATGTCTATTAGGAGTTCTTGGGTCAGTATAGCCTCCATATTCTTGTGATAATATTTTTCCTGAACTTAAAGCAATAACAATAATAACAAAAACTATGAAGCAATTCCCTATTACTTTAATTTTTGTTAGAAAAAAATTAATGAAAAATAACATAGTAGTACCCATAAAATTATTTTAAATAGTCAATTCTTTGATTTTTTAATAGACACATTGAATTTGTAATTAGTTACAATAAATTATTTAAATTTGCTGATAATATTAAAATAATAATGATTTTTTTCAAAAATAATCATTTTATGAAGAAAGTGTACAAAAAACTTGACACTTTTATAAATATTGTTAATTATTCAAATTTTGAAATCCCAATAAATAAATAATTTATCAAAAAACAACAAATTTATATACTAAATTCTGATTTATTAACATAATACTAACAATTGAATACTATATTTGTTAATTAGTAAATGAAGTTTTTTTAAAAACTAATATTTTAAATCATATTGAAAAAAAGAAAATTAGATATAGTTGTTTTATCTGATTTACATCTTGGTACTTATGGTTGCCATTCTAAAGAATTAATTCAGTATTTGAAATTAATTTCACCTAAAATCCTAATTTTAAATGGTGACATTATTGATATGTGGCAATTTTCAAAGAGATACTGGCCAGATTCGCATACAAAAGTAATTCAAATAATAATCAAAATGCTTAGTAAAGGCACTAAAATATATTACCTAACTGGTAACCACGATGAAACATTAAGGAAATTCGTTGATTTCAAAATGGGTAACTTTGAATTATTAAATAAATTAGTTTTAGAAATTAATGGTAAAAAAGCTTGGTTTTTCCATGGAGATATATTTGATATTACTATGCGTCATAGCAAATGGCTTGCTCGATTAGGGGCAATTGGATATGATTTGCTTATTTTAATAAATAGTTTTGCAAACAAAATTTTAGAAAAGATAGGCAAACCAAAAATATCTTTATCTCAGAAAATAAAAAATGGAGTAAAACAAGCAGTAAAATTCATTGATGATTTTGAGAAAACTGCAATTACAATTGCAATCGAGAAAAATTTTGATTATGTAATATGTGGTCATATTCACCAACCATGCATTAAAGAATTTACAAAAGAAAACAAAAGTAAGTTAATATATCTAAATTCTGGGGATTGGATTGAAAATCTAACATCACTTGAATATAATAAAAAAGAATGGAAATTATTTAGTTATAAAGAGGATTTTGTACATTCTAAAAATGAATATAATCAAAACATTAAAAATACTAATACCAATATGATTTTAGATCCTGAGTTATTAATTGCTGATTTAATGAACACTATATAAATGCTTTACCCAAATTGAATCTTTTCTGATACTACTATCAACATATTAAAATAACAAAACAATTTTAAACTTTTTTATAGCTTAAAGTTAATATGTTTGAGTTATAATTAAATCAATATTTTTATTTTATTTTCCTCTTTGTTAATATTTATATATCTAAATTGTTATTACTTACTTAAGAGTTTGTTAAATAATGATTATAATTCAAATTTTTATTAGAATTTATTATGATTTTTTCTTAATTTGAAATTGCAGCAAAGCATAAGGTTTAAAATGTTTTTGAAATTTAAACCTTAAACAATCATACCATTGTATAAATATTATAAAAGTATAAAATATGCTTAAAAAGCATCTTATTGCTATTTCTATAGTTATTAGTTTTTCAAGTTTGAATTTACTTATAGCCCAAATGCCACAAGTTGAAAATATATTTGGAAGTGAAAGTTATTTTAATGCAGGTTTTATATACGAACTTGGCTTATTAAAAAAAGCAGATTTAGATTTGAATAAACTTATTATTAGTAACTTAGTATCTTCGACAAATGATAAAGAGAAACTTTTAGAAATAAAAATAGAGCTATCTGAAAAGAACTATCAAATTGCAGAAAGCAAGATAAATAACTTTTTAATTGAAAGGTCAAATTCTCCATTAATTCCTTTTGCAGCTTATGAAAGAGCTTTGATGTTCTTTTCTCAAAAGAATTTTGAAAGAGCAGAATATTATTTTGAGCAAACAAGAAAATTATCAGAAGAAGACTTTGCAGCACGAAATGATGAGAATTATAAAGTTATAGCTTATAATTGCATTTATTGGAGAGCAGTTTGTTTATCGATATTAGGCAAATACATCGAAGCTAAACCAATTTTTGAAGATTTAGTTTTGCGTTTCCCAAAAAGTGAATATTCAGATGATGCTTTATTTGCGTTAGGTCAAATAGCTGAAAATAATTCAAATTATGAAGATGCTATAGTATATTACAAAAAAATAAGAGGTGAATACCCTAATTCTAATTCATATATTAGTGCATTAATAAGAGAAGCAAATAACAATATAATCCTTAGAAACCCTTCAAGTGCTACTCTATTATTGGAAAGAGCTGATGCAACAATAAATGGAATTGATAAAAATGATTCTAATTATGTAAAATATGAGAATCAAAGCTACTCTAATAATTCAAAAGAGCAAATTTTGTATCTTAGGGGTGAATCAGCAAATCTTTCTAAAAATTTTAAGCAAGCATCATTATTTTTTAAGACTTTTATTGAAACATATAAACAATCAAATTTAATCAATTTAGTTAAATTAGCTTATGGCTGGGCATTATTAAATTTGAATGAGTATAATGTAGCACTCAAATATTATGATGAGGTAATAAACAAAACAAGTGAAAAAGAATGGAAAGCTAAATCATTATCCCAACTTTATAGAATTATAACTTTAAAAAAATTAAATAACATAGATCAAGCCAAAAAAGAACTCTCTGCTTTAAGTATCATTTCAAATTATCCATACTTAGCACAAGCATTGATAGAACAAGGGCAACTGTATTATGAAGAAAAAGATTACTCTAATGCACGAAAATCTTTTGAAAGAGCTGATAGAGAAGCTCAAGAACCAGTTTCTACTGTAAGAGCCAAAGTGCTTTTAGGTGCAACTTATATGGAATTACTTATTTGGGACAAAGCTATATTTGAATATAGAGAAGCTTATGCTATGGCAAATAATACTCCTGAAATATTTATGCCTGAAAAGAAATTCTATATGCAAGAATCAAAGTTAAAAGAAGGAATTGCATTAGTTCAAAATCAGAAAAGTAATGAAGCTATTACAGCATTATCTAATTTTGTAGCAAATGGCGAAAAAGATTCAAGATTAGGTGAAGGATTGTTTTGGCTTGCAGAATCTTATTATAGAAGTGATATGTTAACTAATTCAATTCAAACTTGTGAAAGCATATTAGAAAAAGATTTAGCAAATGATAGGAGAGAAGAAGTTTTTTATACTCTTGGTTGGTCTTACTTTAGGAAAAAGAATTTTAATCAATCATCTAAAGTTTTTGATAAATTAATTAATGAATTTCCTAAAAGTAAATTTGCTGCTGAAGTACTTTCAAGACAAGGAGATGGATATTATGTTATTAAAAATTATATTAAAGCTGCAGAAGCATATTCAAGAGCATCAAAAATAAATGAAAGTTCGGAAGAAAGTCAGTATGCAGCTTATCAGCTTTGCCATGCTCAATATAGAGCTGGAAAATCCGAACCTGCCATTACTTCTCTATTAGATTATATTAGAAAATATAATAGGTCAAGCCTTGCTCCAAATGCAATGTATTTAATTGGTTGGATTCGATTCCAACAAAAAAGATTTAATGAAGCAGTTGATAATTTCAAATATTTATTAGAGGCTTACCCACAAAGTGGATTAGTAGCTAGATCACACTATGCAATTGCAGATGCTTATTTTAACCAAAGTAGTTACGAAAAGGCAATGAAAGAATACAAATATGTAATTGATAATTATCCTAATAGTGATTTGGCTCCTGAAGCTATGAGAGGAGTACAGCAATGTCTAGTACTTCAGGGTAGAGATGATGAAGCTGTTGAAATAATAAATAATTTTACAGAAAAGAATCAAGATTCACCATTTTTTAGAGATTTTAAAGAGAAAGCTGCAAATATACTTTTTGATAATAGAAAATATAAAGATGCTATTACTGAGTATGAAAAGATTCTACAAAAATATCCAGATAGTCAAAAAAATGCAGAATCAATTTATTGGATAGGTAAAAGTTATGCTTCAATGGGAAATTATTCAGAAGCTGAAAGTTCATTTATAAACTTACAAAAGAAATTTCCTATATCTGAAGAAGCACCTTTGGGGATGTTAGAAAATGCTTTGATGCAAAAGAAACAATCAGATATTAGAAAAGCTGATTCTATTTTGTTAAGTTTGAGCAAACTTTATCCAGAACATTCTTCTGCTCCACAGGCTTCATTTGAAAGAGCAGTTATGAAAAGTGGGATAGGAGATACAAATAATGCAATGAATATATATTATTTTGTAGCTGATAGTTTCCCCAATTCAGAATATAGTGTAGAATCACGATATAGAATTGCAAGATATTTAAAAAATAAAAATATGACTGATTCTGCAAGAAAAGAATATTTGAAATTGGCAGACACAAAGGGGAACCCAGAAATTGCTTCTGAATCAAGATATAGAGTAGGTGAATTATATTTAAGAGATAATAATCCAGATTCGGCATTAATTCATTTTGAAATTGTAAAAGAAAAATTTTCAGGGATGGAAGATTGGTTCTCTTTATCATTACTTAGCTTAGGTGAAATATACGAAGGCAAGTCACAAAAAAATAAAGCAATAGAAATATACAATTCCTTAATTGCTTTAAGACCTGATGATGATTTTGGAAAGACTGCAAAACAAAGATTAAAGAGAATGAATTAATATGAATAAATTAATAATTATATTAATTGCTATATGCAACTTTAGCCTATTACTTTCTCAAGAGGAAGCAAAAGACAAGAAAAAAAGTAGCGAGCCATTTGATTTGCCTAATGCTATTATTTATGGAGATGCACAAGTAAGCGTGAGCAATGGAGTTAAACAATTTCCATTAAAAACTAGACCATTGAATTTAAAAGAACTTGATTCAATTAATTCTTTAGAAAAGCAACAAGCAAATAATTTGAACTCTGAGGTTTTGAAAACCGATGTTGCAATTCGAGAATTTAATAATGGGTATTTAACTAGTGAATTTGGTAGGTTTACAAATCCAAAATTTGATGCTGGATATAGATTTGCATTAGGCAATTATGGAATTTATGCAAATTGTGGATTTGATTATTTTGGTGGACATATAATTAAATCAGATTATACTAAAGCAAATTTACTTTTAGTTTCAGATTACATAGCTCCAGAGAAATTTTGGCTTTTTGGAGGAAGCAAAACTCGAACTACGTTTAATTTAAATAATAATGCTTATTATACTTATGCAGATTCAACACCAAAAGCAAGAAATACCAATAACATGAAGTTTAATTTAGATGTTGATGGAAATTACAATGGGTTTAAATTTTTTACTGGAGCTGGGTTTAAGTATTTTGCACTAAGTGCCGATAATAATGTAAGTGAGAATGGAGTTACTGCTTTTTTAAAAGTAATTAACCCACTTACAGATATGAATGTAGGTGCAGATTTGAGTTTGAACCTCAATACATTAAGAGGTAAAAGCACTAAATTAATAAATGCTTTAGGGCTTATTGATTATTTTAGTGATAATATTAAATATTCAGGAAGTTTGGGTTTACAATTAAGCTCAAATTCAAATGAAGTTAGTTATTTCAATCCTGCACTTAAAGCAATTGCTGATTATAAATTTAATAGAGAGCTCACTTTCAAAGGGTCGTTTGAATCAGGTAGGGAATGGTCAGAATATAATAGTATTATTATTTTAAATCCATATTTGAATTATAACTCATTGGTTGATTTTGAATATAATTTAATAAAAATAAAAGCAATTGGATACTTTCACCCTAATGAGAATTTTAATTTGAGTGGTGCTTTGAGTTTTGCATTAATTAAAAACAATATTATATTTCTTGATTCTGTAAATTCAACTTTTAGTTTGTCATATTTTAATGGTAGCAAAATAAATTTATTTACTGATATAAGTTACAAAATAAATGAAATTAGTCAATTAAGAGGCTATTTTAGTTTGAATTTGACAAGTTTAAGTGATAGTAGCACTAATATCCCTTATATTCCGTTGATTAATACTAAACTATCTTATCAATACATTGCTAATAAGAATTTTTACACTAACGTCTCTATAAATTATGTTGGCTCAAAATTTGCCGATATACAAAATAAGGTAGAAATTCCAGCTTATTTCAATTTAGGATTAGATGTTAATTATAAGTATAATGAAAAGTTGAATATTTTTGTTAAATTTGATAATATTTTGAATCAAGAAATTTATATTTGGAATAGATATAAAGAAAAAGGGCTTTATATTTCTTTAGGACTAACTTGGCAATTTTAAATGAGTATTTTTAATAATAATCTAAAACCAGAAGAAGAATTTGGTGGATTTATTCCGGGCTCTCAAGAAGATGATACTTTCTATCTTGAGAAGTTAGATACGTATAATGGGATATTACCTGATTTTAGTTATGAAGATACTGCAATTTCTGATTTGATTTTAGAACAATTAGACCCTGAAGCTGTTGCCAAAAGAAGTGAAAGAAAGGAACAAGAAAAGAATTCATTTGGATCTGATTATTCTCCTGAAGTAATAGCTGAGCCTACATATTTAGATGATAGTTTAAACCAAGATTTTGAAAATTTAAAGAATTTAGGTGTTGACGAATTAAATGAAGGTAAAGTAAACGAACCACCAAAATGGGGAGATGACTATTTTAATTCTTCACCAGAAGAAAATAATATCGAGGAAGATGAAGAACTGAATTTTGCTACTTCAATCCCAAAAGAAAGTAAAAGTGATAATCTGGTTGATGATGATTTAAAACAATTACTTAAATCTGAATTAGCAAGATCAGAAGTAAGAAAGCAAGCCAATGAAAGTAATGATGATTTTGATGAGGACATAGAAAGTAAGTCAAATAGGTTAAGAGAAATCGGAGGAGCTTATGTATCTCCATTTGGAGATGTTGCTTCGTTTGAAGAACATCCTGAAATAATGGATTTTGATGATATTCATGCTGATTCCCCTTCTACATTTGGCTTAAAAGAATTAAATACAAATGAAGAAAAAAATACAAATGAAGAAGTTAGTTCTAAAAAAGATAAAAAAGAAAAGAAAACCAAAAAACCAATGTCATTATGGCAAATTATAGCCATCTCTGCAGCAGCTGTAGTAATTATTGGGGCTTTGATAACTCTGGGAGTAATTAAATTTGTAAATGATCCAACATTTATGAGATTTGGTTCATCAAAATCTGAATCTTCAAAAACAACAATTAATGAAAAGTCTAATTCTAAAAAGCACAAAGAAATTAAAGTAGTGGAAAGCAAAGCTGTTCAAAAAGATACTTTGAAGGAAGAACATAAAGAAGTAGCTGAAGTTAAACCTGAAAATGAAGAACCAATTAAAGAAGTAGCTATTAAAGAAAATATAAAAAAAATTAATATAGCCGAACCTGATAGAAAAATTGTAAAAAAAGAAATCCCTGCAAAAAAGAAATCATTTGATTTGGCTGATTTGAAACCAACAAAAGAGAAAATTGAAAGACCTAATGTAGAAAAGTCAAAAAATGAAAAACCTGAAAAGATAAAAGATATTAAACCAGTGGTAAAAAAAGAACCTAAACAACTTGTTAATCAATCAAATGATGATGAAGACAATGTGAAACCATCTTTTGCAGTGCAAATTTATGCAACACCTTCAATGGAAGATGCAGAAGATTGGGTTAAAAAATTAAAACAAAAAAGTGCTAAAAACGTTAGAATTGATTCTCAAATGATTCGTGATGTTAAATGGTTTAGAGTAAGATTTGGTGACTTTGAAAACAAAGAAGATGCTAAATCTGCTGCCCTAAAGCTTGGATTTGCTCAATCGTGGATTGATAGAGTTAAATAGTTTTTTTTCTTGAAGCATTAATCGGGGGACAAAATGTTTCAATCCTCAACTAAAGAAGATAGAGCTGTATCGCTCAATATAAAAATACCTTGGGATAAATTTACCGCAAGAGGATACTTGATTTCTCTTTTGGTTTTAGTAATATTCTATTTCATTAGCCCACTTATTCAATTTGACAAACCCTCTCCTATTAGAGAAAGGGTAAGTATTCCAATCCAACTTTTAAACTTTGGATCTGGCGATGGTACTGGACTTAGAGCTGGAAATTTAACAAAAGAAGGTGCTAAAGCAAAAGGTGAAACTCCAAAAGTTAATATACAAGATGCTGAAAAAACTCCAAAAGAAGCTAAAGTTCAAAAAAATGTTGCGAAAGTAGATATAGCTGATGCAGGTAAATTCAATGCAGTTAAAAAGGTTACAGTTGATACTAAAACTCCTTCAGAAAAAGGTGGTACTGGAGCTCAAAATATTGGTTCAAAGAATGGAGATGCTCATGAAGGCTCAGGCTTGGGAAAAATTGGTTCAGGCAAAGGGGCTGGCGATGGATTTGGTGATATTAATTGGGGTGGTGGTGGAAATAGAGTTGTACAACATAAAGAATTACCTAAATTTCCTAAAAATGTAAATAATTCAGCTCAAATTGTTTTAAGGTTTAAAGTACTACCCGATGGAACCGTTACTGGTATTGTTCCTACTCAAAAGGGTGATCCAGCTTTAGAACTTGCAGCAGTTAATGCTTTAAAAAAATGGAGATTTAATCCTTTAAAAGATGATTCTCCAATTATGATTGGTTCTATTCCAATAACATTTATTTTAAGATAATTATTGAAAAAGATAATTGAAATATCACTGATATTAATAGTATTTATATTAGTTAATATTCAATCTATATTTTATCAAAGTCAAATATCTTACAATAATGGTCAAGGTTGGGACGGAGTTGAGTATTACAAAACAGCTCAAGCTTTTAAAGAATTAAATCTCCATTTTTTTAAAGCATTAACTGCTGCAAGTTCTAAAGCTGGATCACCCTTT
>JAYTXK010000114.1:0-2051 GCA_043743005.1 Ignavibacteriota bacterium | reverse complement strand
CACAAAGTTTTAACTACAACCCCTCTCTTAGTCTCTCCCCGGTTGGGCGAGAAACAAGAAAATTAGTTAATTTACTGCAAAACAATGCAAAGATTTTAGTTATGTGGTTAATAATATTGAGAGTTCCAATTGCAGTATATTCTTCAGCTCCTTTATGAGCGAAATATCTGTAATAAAAAAGGTGCTAACCCCACCTCGTTCCTCCCCTAAAAATTTAACAAGTTAAATTGGGGAGGAGGGAACCAATATAAAACTCTGTAATTCACTGCAAAACAATGCAAAATATCGCCTAAGTCATTGAAAAATAACAAAATAATTTTGCAGTAGAATTTCTTAAAGTCCTCTCCTACTGGGGAGGATTTAGGTGGGGTTCTTAATTTGTTCTTTTAAATACAAATACCAAACACTTGAGAAATAAAATTATTGAAATTAATTTACTTTATAAAGATTCTAAACTAAAAAATGTATTAATTCGTGCCAAATTGGAATATTAAGTTTTAGATTAATTATGAAAAAATATTTTCTTTTAGTTTTAATAATGAGTATCAATGCTATTGCTAAAATAAGCATAAGTGGAATTATATATAATTCTGAAAATGAAGCAATAGCAGGAGCAACTGTAAAAATTTCAAATATTGATAATAAAATAATAAATGGTGCAATTTCTAAACAAGATGGCTCATTTAACATCTTTATTGAAATGAAAGGGAAATATATACTAAATGTTAAAAGTATATCTTATTTAGAGATAAAAGATACTTTGGAAATTAATAAGGATATTGAAAAAAAATATATTTTAGAATCAGCAAATAGTGATGAAAAAGAGTTGGTAGTATCTGCTACTCGTTCATATCGTGCGATTGAAGATGTTCCAATTAGGATAGAACTTATACCTGCTGCAGAGCTTGACGAATCAATCACAATGGGGTTGAGTTCTGCAAAAGCTGTGTTAGGAGAGCTACCAGGAGTAATGGGACAGATAAACTCATCGAGTTCGGGTGCTGCAGGGGTAAGATTGAGAGGATTAGATTCTCGTTATACACAAATATTGGTTGATGGAGTACCAGCATTTGGGGGACTGAATATGAACTTTTCAGTTTTGACTTTGCCTCCACTTAATTTGAAACAACTTGAAATTATTAAAGGGTCAGCATCTGGTTTGCAATCAGATGCTATTGGTGGAATAATAAATTTTATCACAAGGAAGCCAAGTTCTGAAAATGCTGAAATTACTGCAGTACTTAATTATACAAGCCAAAATGCAAAAAATATAGCCTTTTGGTATGGACAAAAATTTGGAAATTTTGATTATTCAATTCATACCACTTTTAATTCAATTCCTAAAGTTTATTTGAGTGAAAGAATATATGATGATAATTTTATTGATGTTCAGGAACAATCAACACTACATATTAATAATAAACTTGCATATTCTTTTTCTAAATATTCTGATGTGTCTATAAGTGCTAACCTCCTTTTTGACAAAAGAATAGGTGGGGATAATAGAGCATCAGTTGATTTTGATAGTTCTTCAAAAAGTTATTTTACAAATGGGCTAAATACCAAAAGATATGATATAATTGCTTCATACAAATCACAAATTAATGAAAATAATTTGATTTTGATTAATATTTCTTTGATAAATACAGATAGGAAATCGTTTTTTGGGAATTACAATTTTAATGGCATTGAAAATATAATTTATTCTGATGCTAATTGGTCAAGTAATTTTAATCCACTAACAATCAATTTAGGTGCAAGTTTTCTAAATGATAAGTTTGATGAATCGAGTAGAGATAGTATTTTTGGACAAAGATTATTTAATTATTCAACTTTTTCAATTCATTCTCAATTAGAATATAAATTTAGTAATGAAATAATTTCAATGTTATTAATAAAATTTGACAATCATAATCAATTTGGAAATGTAATTATTCCAAGATTTTCAACTTTATTTAAAATTAGTAATGACTTATCAATAAGAGCAGCTTTAGGCAAAGGATGGAAAGCACCAAATATATTTGATGAATATGCAGAATCGAGAGGATATA
>JAYTXK010000113.1:0-1844 GCA_043743005.1 Ignavibacteriota bacterium | reverse complement strand
AATCCACATTTACTGTGTCCATACCCAATATCTTAATATCTTGCGAAAATGTTATTTTTAATCCATTTTGCTCGTAGCATATTTGACCAAATAGGGTGTTTAACATAAAATCAGCACCTAAAATGGCTATTTGACCTCTTTGTAATGGAATAAAATTGTACCCTTTTCCATCATTAATACAATAAACACCTAATGTTCTAGGTAATGAAATTGGCATTATTGGTAAGATACATTTAGATTTGCCACCACTAGAAGTTACTACAACTCCTTCATACGTAGCTATTGCGGCATTTTCAGGTATTGTTTCCCCACTAGATAGCGTTTCTGAAAAATGTCTTAATTTAAATTTAGAATTTACCCAATGTTCTATTGCTACCCAAATATCTTGTTTTTGTACACTTTGGGCAATATCAGGGAATCCACCATCTAAAAGTATTAAAACTTGATCTGAAATAAGTCTTTTAGTTATAAATGGCATTACGAATTATTTTGTTGTGATTGAATTTGTGCAAATTGCTCAATATCTTGTTCACTCATATTTATTCCAATAAACTTTAATGACCTTGAAATAATAGAATTTACATAAGCATCACTAAATTCTAGTTGAGTACTCCCACTAGGATTGTATGTTAATGCTCTATCAACTAATGTAAATGCTAAAAATGGCTTTGCTGGTCGTCTTAAATAAGTATAAAATCCTGATTGGGCTACTTGTGGGTATAATTGAAACCCCATAGCTGTATCTAATGCTATTGGAGAAGATAATGTAACTGGTCTTAATTGAGCAGTAAGAGCATCGGGTAATTCATCAGTACTGATAAATCTTACTGGATTTACTCCTCCACTACTAGTTGTATATACCCCTGCTAATAGATGTAAATAGTCTGTATCAAATATAACTTGACCACTAGATGTTGATGTAAATGATCTTGGTACTTTAAAGTTTGAGATGGCATCACTTACTACTTGATTAATGCCAAAATCCTTAAAGAAAAATGAAAATAACTCCATTTGACCATTATCTATTGCAGACATTGCTTGGTCAACTGTCAAGAAAGCACCTCTTTCTTTTTTGGAAATATAAAGGAGAAAGTTATAAATATCATTAATATTTCTACCCAAAATAAGCTATTTAGGTACGAATATACAAAGAAATGTTAAATTAGTAATTATTATTCCCAAACTCCATATATTTCATCATTTTCTATTATGATGTACTCTTTCTTATCAAATGTATATTTTTGAATAAAATTATTGTTAAACCCTATTATTTGACCCTTTTTTAACCCAAATTCACTTCCTCCGCTTACTAATACAGCTTTATCAGAAACAGTTGCTTCTACAAAAGCTTCGGGTATTTTAATGCCATATTTTGCTAAAGTAGCCCTAGATACATTTTCTTTTATTGGTGTTAAAAGTACGTATTTACCTATTGCTTTTATCCCTTTTTGAGTTTTTTTAGCAGAAATAAAATCAGGGCTACATTTCCAATATTGTTCACCATCTTGCTCTATTAGGTTTTCAAATTTGTATTTTTGAACATTGCCAAACTTAAATTGTGCTTTCCACCTTTCCATTTGAGATTCTGTTCCCTCATAACCTTCAATAAAAACACCATTATAATTTATGTATGTAGCAACCCATTTTTTATCTATAATGGAAGGAACTGCAACTATATTGATTCTGTTCCCATGACCATCTATAAATTGCTGCTTGTAGTTTTCATTAATGGATGGGTTAAAGAAATCTTCATCACTATCAAAAGATCTATCAGAACACACAAAATAGCTAAAATATACCTTATCTCCCTCTTTCAAATCTTTATTTAATTCACTATCTTTAGG
>JAYTXK010000112.1:0-6971 GCA_043743005.1 Ignavibacteriota bacterium | reverse complement strand
TCTAAATAGTTATAATTCTAAATTTTAAATTGATTTTAAATTCTCTAAATCAGTTTCAAAATTATCACTGGCTCTCATACCACCTGATTTTTTAACTATTATATCATCATAGTGATCAGAAATCATTGAAACAGTTTTTAGAGAAGCAACAAATTCTTGACTGTCCATATTTGAACCAGTAATTGCATGTGAAAAAGTAACTGTTCCATCAAAGAGTAACCCAAATGCACCAAAATGAAGTTCAGAATTTTTCCTTAAAAGAAATTTCATTAATTCATTATCAATATTAGCACCTTTTACAACATGTGAAACACATTCAACAATTGTATCTTTATTTGTAAATGGTCTAACAGTAATCATTACTTGAGTAGAGCCACTTGTAATAGTGAAAGATGAATTACCAAATGAAAGATAATCAGGAAACTCTTGTTTTAAAATATCTTGAATTTTTAAATTTGTTTCATCTATTAACTTTTGAGGATTATCTTCATAGATTTCGTCCTCTATATCGAAAACTTCATCACTCATATTATTCTCCTAAAATCATTAACATTAATAAAATTATTCACTTAATTGTTTAGTATCATTTGCAGGTAATTTACCCATTTGTGCTTTTAGTTTTAATAGTTCATCATCAGAAGTTGCACTAACACTTAATTTTTTAAATTCGTCATCTAAACTTGTAGATTCGCCAGCTAATTGAGAGTATGCTGATGCTTCAGCTTCTAATTTTTCAATTTTTTGTTCCATTTTATCAAATTTACCGATAGCACTATCGCCAATTCCAGACAAAGATTGAGAGAGTTGTTTTTCGGCTTTTGCAGCTTGTGAACGTGCAATTAATACACCTTGTCTTTGTCTAACTTCTTCTAATTTAGATTTGGTTGTATCTAATTGAGATCTAAGTTTATTTGACGTATCTCTTGCTTGTTTGAATATAGGTTCTAAATCTGAAACATTTCTTTCAACAATGGCTTTTCTTTCAAGTGCTTGTTTTGCCAAATCATCTCTATTTGCATTGACAGCCTGCATAGCTTTAGTTTGCCAATCATCTCTTTCTTTAGTTGCTTTTTCTAATTTTCTTTCTAAACCTTTTTCATTAGCTATAGCTTGAGCAACAGACATTGTAGCAATATTAACTGCTTCTTCAATTTCTAAAACGCTTTGTTTAAGCATTTTTTCAGCATCTTCTGCATTATCTAAGGCATCATTAACATTTGCTTTAAAGATATCAGAAACTCTTGACATTATTCCCATTTTTGATTTCCACAACAATTTTGATATTTACAACTTAATTTTATGTAATATATCATTTTGTTTTAAATTGGAAAATATAAACTTTTATTTTTTTATAAATTTAAACAAATTCTTTCATATAATCGTATTAAAGTTATTAAACTTAACCAATATTAATAATTCATAGGAAATAAAATGAGTTTCGATATTAAAGCAATTTTAGATCAAGCTAAAAATATGCAAGAAAATATGCAAAATGTAAAAGATGAAATTTCTAAAAAAATTGCAGTTGGTACTTCTGGTGGTGGTATGGTAGATGTAACAATGACTGGTGATTTCTATTTAAAAAATATAAAATTATCTGAAGAATTAATTAAACAAAACGATTTAGAAATGACAAAAGACTTGATTATGGCTGCAGTGAATGATGCTATTTCTAAAGTAAAAGATTTGAATGCGAATGAGTTTAAAAAAGTTAGTAGTATGTTGCCAAATATTCCCGGTTTAAATTTAGGATTTTAAATGAAATATGGTTCTGAATCTATTGAAAAATTGACTGATTATTTTTCATCTTTACCTTCAATCGGTAGAAAAACTGCACAAAGACTAACTTTCCATATATTAAGAAAAGATTTAGATTTTGTAGAAAAATTTGCTCAAGCAATGATAGAATTGAAACATAATGTAAATTTATGTTCTGTTTGTTTTAATTATACTGAAACTGATCCTTGTGCAATTTGTAATTCACATAAAAGAAAACGAAATATAATTTGCGTTGTAGAAGAACCAACTGATGTATTAGCAATCGAAAAAACAAATGAGTTTTTTGGTTTATATCATGTGCTACATGGTGTTTTAAATCCATTAGATGGTGTACAAGCAAGTGATTTGAAAATCAAAGAACTTATTTCTCGTATGAGTGAAGTTGAAGAAGTAATAATGGCACTTAATCCAAGTATTGAAGGTGAAGCAACTACTCAATATATTGCAAAATTTCTTAAACAAATTGATATTAAAGTTACCAGATTGGCGAGTGGAATACCAATGGGTTCTTCAATAGAATATTCAGATGATGCAACGTTATCAAAGGCTTTGGAATGTCGAATTACAATATAATATTACTTGTTTTAGTTAGCTTGATTATCAATTCTTGTGATTTATTTTCAACAAGAACACCTGATAATCCAGAAACCGGTCAAAGTACAATGAAACCAGCTACTACTCAAGATATATTAATCCAAAACTTAAAAACAAGTTTTGAAATTAAAAATTCTGAAAGTTATTTAATTTGTTTTGCTGATACTTTAAGAAAAACAAAACAATTCCAATTTTCAGCTTCATCAAAAGGGTTATCTCAATTTCCGGGATTATTTGATAAATGGACTAATATTGAAGAAAGAAAATATATTAATAATTTATTTGGAAGTATTAGTCAAGATTTTAAACCTTTAATCGAATTATCAACTATTGAAAAAAATGACTTCCCAGATTCTTCAATTTATTTATTTAATTATAGATTGAGTTTTATTTTGACTGGGAAAATTGTTCCAAACCTTTACTCTGGTCAAATGCAAGTAACTTTAGTAAATAATAATTCTGGGCAATGGTTCATTCAAAGATGGTTAGATTTAGGAAAACAGACAAATGATACTTTACAATCAGAAAGTTGGAGTGTATTAAAAGGAAAATATTACAATTAATGAAAATTTTAGCAATTGAATCTTCTTGCGATGAAACTTCAGTCGCAATTTTAGAAAATGAAAAGATAATAGTAAACTTAATCTATACTCAATACCTTCATAGCAAATATGGAGGTGTTGTACCTGAGCTTGCATCTCGTGCTCATTTATCAAAAATTTCAGAATTAACTAACGAAGCATTGATTCAATCAAATCTTCATATTTCTGAGATTAATGCTATAGCAGTTACCAATAAGCCAGGACTTACTGGATCATTAATTGTAGGTTCTAATTTTGCTAAAGGATTATCATTGAGATATAATCTTCCAGTTGTGCCAATTAATCATATTGAAGGACATATTTTTTCTGGACACATTGATAAAAAGGCAGATAGCTTTCCTTTTACTTCTCTGGTTGTAAGTGGTGGACATACTGCAATATTCAATGTAAATGATTTTCATAGTTATGAGTTGATAGGTACTACAATTGATGATGCTGCTGGAGAGGCTTTTGATAAAATTGCTAAAATGATTGGTTTGGAATACCCAGGGGGACCTTTAATAGATAAATTTGCTCAATTAGGCAACCCTAAAGCATTTAAATTTCCTCGACCACTAATTTATGAAGATAATCTTGATTTTAGTTTTAGTGGGCTTAAAACATCTGTTAGGTACTATGTTGACAAAGAACTTGGTGGCAAAGTAAATGATGATATTTTAAATGATTTTTGTGCTTCTGTGCAAGATGCAATTACTGAAGTATTAGTTGTAAAAGCAATTAAAGCAGCTATGAAATACAATAATAATCTAATTGTTGTATCAGGTGGCGTATCTGCAAATATGGGTTTGAAAACCAAATTTGAAAAAGCAATTAAAGAAAAAAACCTAAAAGTAATATTACCAGATAAAGACTATTGTATTGATAATGCAGCTATGATTGGTTTTGTAGCTTATAACAAATTAAAAGACTTAGATAATTTAGATTTTTTTAAAAAATATGACTTTGTAGTTAGTTCAAGTGCAATTAGAAATCATTCAAGGTTGAAAGTGAATATCTAACTTACTTTTTTTTTCCATGTTTGCCTTTTGTCTAATTTCTCATTCCTTTCCATTTTATTCATTAATAACCTGACACAATTATTTCCAAATAATTCCATTAGTTTTATAGTGTTTTCATTATTAGAAGGTATTGTAATGTTATTTAATTCATAAATTAATATCTTTTTCCCTTGATTTTGCTTTAAGTTAATTATTATGTTTGATTTGTCTTTTGAATTTGATTTTAATTTATTCAGCTCAATTAATTTATTTTTAAGTTCGGCATCTTCTTCATTAGCCCATATTTTATATCCAATACAAAATTCATTTACAATTTTATCAATTGGTTCAATGTAATCTACAACTATTTTTAATATTTCCTCATTTTCAATTGTATCTTCACTTTCATAAATCAAATTTTCAACTTCTTTTACTTCAGGTACATCTTTTACCTTTCCATAAATATATACAATTGAATTTTTAGAAATATATTTTTCACTTTCTTCCCAAGCTTTTGACCACAAAATACATTCAGCTTTACCTGAGAAATCTTCAATTGTTAAGAATCCAATAGTTTTTTTATTTTTGTCAATTCGAGTTCTCATTTCAGTAATAATTCCGCAAAATGATACTTGATCATCAGTTTTCACTCCATTTAAGTTCTTTGTAGTAACTGAAGATAATGAAGCAATTTGTGCTTCATATTTCATTAAAGGATGTCCTGATACATAAAAGTTCAAATATTCATTTTCTTTTATTAATCTTTCTTCATCAGTCCAAAGTGGAACTTCTGGTAATTGTGGTTCTGAAAAAGATTGTTCTTCACCACCAGCAAATAAGCTATCCATAGAACTACTATGCCCATCACTCATTGATTTTGAATATTCAAGAGCTGAGTCAATTGCCATCATATAAGCTGCTCTATGACCATTATCAGTAAATCCATCAAAAGCACCAGAACAAATTAATGCTTCCAAAGCTCTTCGGTTTACTAATCTTATTTCTACTCGAGCACAAAAATCATAAAACCCTTTAAATTCTCCATCTTCTCTTGCATTTACAATACTTTCAACTGCAGATTTACCAACATTTTTAATTGCAGCAAGTCCAAAATATATTAAATTATTAAATGCTCTAAAGCTAATACCAGATTTATTTATATCTGGGGGTAAAAGTTTTACTCCCATTTTTTTAGCTTCATCTTTTAATTCTACTATTTTAGCTTGATTATTTAATTCGGCTGACATAGTTGCTGCAAGAAACTCAGCTGGATAATGTGCTTTTAAGTATGCAGTTTGATAAGCTATATATGAATAAACAACAGCATGAGATTTGTTAAATCCGTAATCAGCAAATTTTACAATCAATTCAGTGATTTCATTTGCAATTTTGCTATCAACTCCCCTTTCAGCCATCTTGGCTATTAATTCAGGTTTGATTTGTTTTTCCATCATCACAGGGTCTTTCTTACCCATTGCTCTTCTAAGTAAATCTGCTTGAGCCAAAGTATATCCACCAATATCTTGTGCAAGTCTCATTACTTGTTCTTGATAAACTATAATTCCAAAAGTACTTTTTAGCGACTCTTCCATAATCGGATGAATATAAACTACAGGCTTAATTCCTGCTCTTCTATCCAAAAATTCTGGAATATTTCCCATTGGACCCGGTCTATATAATGCGTTCATTGCTGCCAAATCATCAATACTTTTGGGCTTCATTTTTCTTAAATACTCTTGCATTCCATTTGACTCAAACTGAAATATAGCTAATGTACTGCCATCACTAATTAAGTTATATGTTTTTTCATCAAACAAATCCAAGTTATCTACATCTATGAATTTACCAGTATTTGCTTGAATCATTTCAACTGCGTCATCTAATATTCTTAGTGTTTTCAGACCTAAGAAGTCCATTTTAATTAAGCCAATATCCTCCAAATCTTTCATAGTGTATTGAGTTGTATAGATATTAGTCTCTTTTGGAGCTTTTACAAGAGGAACATAATCTAGCATATCTCCGGGAACTATTACTACCCCAGCTGCATGGATTCCATTATTTCTAATTCTCTTTTCTAATTTTGTAGCAAGGTCAAACAATTGTCTTATTTTTGGGTCAGGACTTTCAACATATTGCTTCAATTCAGGCAAAGTAACAACTTCTTTCATTGGAGTTACTACACCAAGTTTCACAGGTATTTTTTTAGTAATTTCTCTTACAGTTTCCAATTGTATTTTAAGAATTCTACCAACATCAGTAATAGCAGCTTTTGAAGTTAGTTTTCCAAAAGTAGAAATCATAGCAATAGAATTCGAACCATACTTCTTTTTTACATATTCAATTACTAATTCTCTTTTATCATCTGAAAAATCAACGTCAATATCGGGCATTGATATTCTTTCAGGATTTAAAAATCTCTCAAAAAGCAAATCATATTTCAATGGGTCAACATCAACTATCCAAAGTGCGTAGGCTACTAATGAGCCTGCTGCCGAACCACGACCGGGTCCCACTCTCACTCCCATTTCTCTTGCTGCTCTAATAAAATCAGCTACTACCAGAAAGTAACCTGGGAAGCCCATTGAGATAATAACTGAAAGTTCATAATCAGCTCTAATTTTTAAATCATCTGTAACAATTTCATAACGCTTTGATAAACCTTCATATACCAATTCTTTCAAATACTCATTCAAATCCTTAGCTTTAGATTCCAAAGGTATATTGAATATTGGCATATGATTAGTCTTCATATCCAATTCAACATTGCATTTATCAGCAATTTCTAAAGTGTTTTGCAATGCTTCTGGAAAAGCATTGAATAAACTTTTCATTTCACTTTGAGATTTTAAATAAAATTCTGGTACTTTATATTTAAGATCATTTATATCTACTTCATCATTTTGAGAATAATCTCTAATATTTAATAACGCATTATGTGCTAAGGCTTGTTCTTTTTTGGCATAATGCACATCATTTGTTACAACTAATTTTATTCCTAATTTTTTGGCAATATCAGGAA
>JAYTXK010000111.1:0-1894 GCA_043743005.1 Ignavibacteriota bacterium | reverse complement strand
GGGATTTTTAAAACCTTTTTTTTGGGTTTTATTTTATTCTATAATTTTGAATACGATTTTTTCAGCACTTTCTACACTTTCAATTTCACTTATCAATCCTGTGTTTGGTGTACTTTTCCCTGAATCTCAATCAGGAGCAATGAGTAAAAATTTATTGCAGTTAAATAGCTTATATAGTAAATTTTATACTTTAATAAACTCCATAGTTAATAACCCTAATGACAAAGTAGATACTTTATTTAGACTTGGTTATCTTATAACTGGAGTGTTTCTTGTTAAAAACATTTTCAAATACTGGTCAGGTGTCATTTCAGTAAGACTTGAGGAAGGGATTGTTAAATCAATTAGAGATATTGTTTTTGATAAAATTTCTTCATTATCTATGGATTTTTTCTCACATAGCAAACAAGGGAATTTGATTTCACTTGTTACAAATGATGTTGCAACATTGAATAGTACAACTGTTTCTACTTTTACTATTGTTTTAAGAGAAGCAATTCAAATAATTTTGTCGCTTTTTTTATTAATTTCAATTTCACCCAAATTAACTTTAATTGCTTTTAGTACAAGTCTTATAAGTTTGTTAGTAATAAGAAGTGCAATAAAGTATTTAAGAAAATATGCTTCAAGAATGCAAAATGCAATGGCAGATTATACTAGTACTTTACAAGAAACAATTGGTGGTATAAGAGTAATCAAAGCTTATAATGCTGAGAATACTGCCTTAGAAAAATTTAAAGATGATACCAATAAATATGTCAAATCTGCTATTAAGCATACTAAGATAATAAATATAATTCCATCAATTAATGAATTATCTGCAATTGTAGCATTATGTATTGTACTCATAATTGGTGGTAAAGATGTTATAATTTATCATACATTTAGTAGCCAAGACTTAATGACTTTCTTATTTGCTTTATTTGGAATAATGTCTCCAATTTCTACAACAATAAATTCTGTATCAGGACTTCAAAGAGGATTAATAGCTGGAGGTCGAATACTAAATGTAATTAATTCGAAATCAAGCGTGGTAGAAGGTAAAATTAAAAAAAATTATTTTGAATCAAATATTGAATTTAAAGATGTATCATTTTCTTATAATAATGAAAATGTGGTTATTTCTGATATAAATTTAAAAATTGAAAAAGGTAAAAAAATTGCATTTGTAGGTTTAAGTGGGAGTGGTAAATCAACCTTATTAGATTTAATTATTAGGTTTTATGATGTAAAATCAGGTCAAATAAATATTGATGGGGTTGACTTAAAAGAAGTTCAGGTAAAACCATATAGGTCTATGTTTGGCATTGTTTCTCAAGAAACTATGCTTTTTAATGACACTTTAGAAAACAATATTAGATATGGATATAATGAATGTACTAAGGAAGATATAATTGAAGCTTGTAAGATTGCCAATGCTTATAATTTTATTTCTAAAATGCCAAAAGGCTTAGACACTAATATTGGAGATAGAGGTGTAACCCTTTCTGGAGGCGAGAGACAGAGAATAGCAATTGCCAGAGCATTAGTTAGAAATCCTCAAATTTTAATTTTCGACGAAGCAACTTCTGCCTTAGATGCAGAATCTGAAAAGTTGGTTCAAGAAGGGATAAATAGTTCATTAAAAAATAGAACAGCTATAATTGTAGCACATAGGCTATCAACAATCAAAGATTGTGATGAGATTTGTGTTTTTGAAAATGGGAAAATTGCAGAAAGTGGCACTCACAATGAGTTATTAAATTTTGATGGAATATATAAAAAACTTTATTATTTGCAATATAGTAGTTAAATTTGCATTAGAAATAAAATTATTTTTAGATAAAATAAAAAATGTGTGGATAATCTTGCACACTTTTCGTATATTTAAAAAATATTGTCAACAAATTTTGAT
>JAYTXK010000110.1:0-1674 GCA_043743005.1 Ignavibacteriota bacterium | reverse complement strand
CCTCGATTTTAGCATTTGTTTTTTCTTTTTTACCAAATAAACGAGCAGGGAATACTTTAGTTTCATTAAGTACAATACAATCACCACGTTTGAAAATATCTAAAATTGATGAAAATTGCTTTTCTTCAATTTCTCCAGTTTCTTTGTCTAATATCATCATTCTTGAAGAATCTCTTGGGTCAGAAGGAAACTTTGCAATTAAATTTTTAGGTAATGAATACTTAAATTCCGATAATTTCATATTTGATAACCAAATAAAATAAATAAAATGTAAAAAATGTGAATATAAATATATGAAATATAATGCTCTTAATCAAGTTATTTAATTTGTGGCTTCTTGCATAAATCCATACATTCTATTTACAAACTCATTTGGATTTTTCATATAACCCTCAATTAACATTGCACCATCGTATAATTGATTTATAGCTAAGTCAAGTTTGTTGGATTCATTTGCTAAAAATAGTTTTTCTAAGTTGTTAATTAATGGATGTTTTAGATTAATTTCCATAATACGTTTTGAAGCTACAAATTCCTTATCCATCATTTGCATCATTTTTTCCATTTGAGTATCCATTCCTTGATTACCAACAACCAAAGTAACAGGAGAATCTACAAGTCTTTTAGATTCGATTACATCTTCTACTTTATCACTCAAAATTTCTTTGAATTTTGAAATAAAATTACCTTCATTTATTTTTTCATCTTCTGACTTTTCATCAGTGTCATTTACTTTAATATCAGCTTTATCAATAGATTTTATTTGTTTACCTTCATATTCATATAGATTAGGAACTACAAATAAATCCATTGGATCAGTAAGTATAAGAACTTCAATATCTTTGCTTTTGAAAAATTCCAAATTAGGATTTTTTAAAGCAATATCTTTGTTTCCAGCAGATAAATAATATATTTCTGTTTGATCTTCTTTCATTTTGGATACATAATCAGAAAAGCTAATCAACTCATCTTTTTCACTATGTGTTGATTCAAATCTTAGTAGTTTGGTTATTTTTTCTTTATTAGAGTAATCTGAATTGGCTCCTGTTTTGAAAATTGGACCAAAAGCTAAATAGAATTTTTTATATTTTTCTTTATCTTTATTAGATATATCTTCTAAGTGATTCAAAACTCTGGTTGTTAAGATAGTTTTAATTTTAGCTAATATCGGACTGTTTTGAGTAACTTCTCTTGAAACATTTAATGGTAAATCTTCTGTATCAACTACTCCACGAACAAATTTTAAGTAATCTGGCAGTAAGTTTTTAGAATCATCTTGAATAAATATTTTTTTAGTATAAAGTTGCAATCCTTTTTCTAATTCATTAGAATACAAATTCATAGGAGCAGATTGAGGAACAAATAATAATGATTTAAAATTTATATTTCCCTCTATATTTAAATTCAAATGAGTTAAAGGTTCTTGATAATCGCTTGTTATAAATTTATAAAATTCATTTAATTCTTCATCTTTAATTTCATCTTTGCTTCTTTGCCAAATTGCAGTTACACTATTCACTTTTTCATCATTTACACAAATATCGTATTCAACAAAATTAGAATATTTTTTCAAAGTAGCCTTTATTTTCCAATCTTCTAAAAACTCTTTGTATTCTTCTTTAAGATTAAATGAAATTTTAGTTCCTCTATTCAATATTTCAATTTCTTCAATAG
>JAYTXK010000109.1:0-6111 GCA_043743005.1 Ignavibacteriota bacterium | reverse complement strand
TTTTCTCAAATAGCTGTAATGCTACTCCAATTGTTTGATCCATATTATAATACTTATAATCTGCTAACCTCCCAACAAAATATACTTTACCATCAAGTTTATCAACTTCTTCTTTATATTTCAAATAAAGTTCGTTATTTTTTTCTTGTGGAATTGGGTAATAAGGTTCATTTATATTTTTATCATAAAGTTCAGAATATTCAAAAGCGATAGTAGTTTTTTGATGTTTCTGAGAAGTTAAATGCTTAAACTCAGTAATTCTAGTATAGTCATTAGTATTTGGATAGTTCATTTGTGCTACTTCTTGATATTTTTCCATATCTAATGTTCTAAAATCAAATTTTAAAGAACGATATGGAAGTTCACCAAATTTATAATCAAAATATGCATCAATTGGACCAGTATAAATCATTTTATCAAATTCAAGCATATTTATTATTTCTTTATAATCAGTTTCGAGCTTTAAATGAATATTAGGATTATTTATCATTTTATTTACCATTGCAGTATATCCTTCAGATGGCATTGCTTGGTAAGTATCCTGAAAATATCTATCATCTTTACTTAAAAAAACTGGAACCCTTGAGCTAACTGAAAAATCTAAATCTTCAGGCTTAAATCCCCATTGTTTAAGATTATAATTCAAAAAAACTTTCTTATAAATATATTCAGCAAGTGATTTAATATCTTTATCTTCATTTTCAAGCATCTTAAGAATTGGGATTTTTAAACCATAACCATATTCGCTAATTAACTTAATTTCTATTGATTTAGCATATTCACTTGGAAATAATTGATAAAGTGAATTAAAATTAAAAGGAACTGGAACATTATGACCATCAATAGATGCTAAGACTTTATGTGAATATGGTATCCAATTAGTATATTGACTCAAATAATCCCAAACTTTTTTCATATTAGTGTGAAAAATATGAGGTCCATATTTATGTACTAAAATTCCATCTTCATTTACATAATCATAAGCATTTCCAGCTATATGATTTCTTTTTTCAACTATTAAACAAGTTTTATTTAGCTGAGTAGCAATGCGTTCAGCTAAAATAATACCACTTAAACCTGCTCCAACAATCAAAAAATCATATTTCATTCGTTATCTCTTATACCTTCGATTTCGTCTTCAAGTTCAATTGGATATTCACCATTAAAACAAGCTGTACAGTATCCAATACCTTCTTCATGAGGTACTGAATCTAACATTTGTTCTAAAGATAAATATTTTAATGAATCAACTCCAATTGCTTTCCCAATTTCTTCTTCAGTTTCGTAATGATTTGCAATTAATTCTTCTCTACTGGGAAAATCCATTCCATAATGGCAAGGGTATTTTACTGGTGGAGAAGTTATCCTCATATGCAATTCTTTTGGCTTGGCTTCTCGAATTAATTTAATTAATGCTTTAGAAGTAGTACCACGCACAATTGAATCATCTATTACACAAATTTGTTTATCTTCAATTATACCATTTACGGTGTTAAATTTTGTTTTTACTTTCATTTCCCTATTATTTTGACCGGGAGAAATAAAAGTACGACCAACATAATGACTTCTGATTAAACCAATTTCAAAAATAGTATTACCCAACAATTCATCATTTACTTTTGCATAACCCAAGGTAGAAGTATTACCACTATCAGGAACAGGAATTACTCTCAACTTACTTCCATCAATAGGAATAATGGGACTTTCCTCAGCTAAATTTTTACCTAATTTTCTACGTACTTTATCAACACTTTCGCCAAAAATTTTTGAATCTGGGCGAGAGAAATAAACATATTCAAAAATACAATGTTTTGCCTCTGGGGTAACCTCAGCAATTTTATAAGATTTAATATTCCCTGTTTTGATTGTATCTTCATCAATTACAATCATTTCGTTATGTTTAATTGATCTAACGTATTCTGCACTTACAATATCAAAAGCTGCAGTTTCTGAAGCAATTATATATGAATATTCATCGCCAACTTTTAATCTACCAATACTTAAAGGTCTTACTCCATTTGGATCACGAGCAGCAATAAGTCCATTTTCAGTAATTACACAAATTGAATATGCCCCACGTGCAATTTGTAATGCTTCTCTTACTTGTTCGATTTGAGTTTCTTTTTTGCTTTTAGCAATTAGGTGCATAAATATTTCAGTATCTGAAGTTGTTTGAAATATCGAACCCTCATCTTGAAGTTTTTTCTTTAAAGTCTTTGTATTAACTAAGTTACCATTATGAGCTAAAGCTAATATCCCACTTTGGTAAATCATATTAAAAGGCTGAATATTAAACTTTGTAGATGAACCAGTAGTTGAATATCTATTATGTCCAACTGCTATTTTGCCTTTCAAATCATTAGTTAATACACCTTCTTTTGAAAACACATCAAAAACCAAACCTTCATCACGAACATAAGCGTATTTATTTTTCTTCTTTGCTTCATCATAATATATTGTTGTTATACCACTTGCTTCTTGACCTCTATGCTGAAGTGCATGCAAGGCATAATATGATATAACGGCAGCTTGAGGGTGATTATATACACCAATAACAGCACAATTTGGCTTAGCCTTATCGTGTTTTATCTTTACTGAGCAAGTATTACAAGATTCTGACATTTTTTATATTATGAATTTGATATAAAATAATCTACAAAATTAATAAAAATTTTTGAATACTTATTCACTTGTTAATTAATTGTTGGGCATTTGTTGATTTGAAAAATTAAAATACTTTATTTGTATAATATCTACTGCAAAATCACTTTCTTATTCTTCAAGTACTTACACATATTATTGCAGTATTTTGCAGTAAATTATGCCAGTAATTTGTCTTACGCCATCTACATTTGATTTTCGTCACTCCGAGCAAAGAATTCAACCTAAGTGTTTTGATTTTGTTTTTCAAAGTGATAATTAAGAAAACTCACTTTAAGCAAGCCTCATCTCCCTTTCAATAATGGAGAAAAATCATTGCAATTGTAACTCATCATATTATTAAACACTTAGGTAAAATCTTTGCAGTAATTGCAGTAAATTACGCTATTTTGCATTAATTTCTCCCTCCCCGATTTTTGACTTAATGTCAAAAATCTTTGGTAAAATTGCTACAGCAATTTGAGATGTTGTTTTGTCGGGGTGGGGTCAGCACCTTTTTTATTACCGATATTTCGCTCATAAGGAGCTAAAAAAAATCAAAATATTACTACAAACAAGCAATTCCTCTGGAGTAGAAGAAAAATCAAAGAACCAATTAAGAAAAACTCACTTTAAGCAAGCCTCATCTCCCTTTCAATAATGGAGAAATACTACTGCAATTGTAACTATTATATTTATCAATTACTTAATAAATATTTTTGTAGGGGTCGATTGACCCATTGCAGTGATTATGGCTATTATTTATTTTGCAAAAAAAAATTAAAGAACAAATCAAATTATGTAATAATACAAAATTATTAAATAAAACATAAATGTAATGTAAATGGTTTGCAAAATAAAATTTTCAAATGCATATTTATATATCTTAAATTAAATATTAAATTATGAATTAAGATTTTAAACTTAATGATTAAAATGAAAAAGAAACCACCCAGAAAGTGGTTTTTAAATTAAAATAATATTTGTTAATTCAAGAATAAAAGTTCTCTATATTTTGGAAGAGGCCAGTGCTTGTCATCTACAATTAATTCTAAAGCATCAGCTTCTTTTCTAATTTTATCAAAATAAGGTTTGATATTGCTAAAAAATGCTTTAGCAGTATTAGCTTCAGTTGATAATAAATGTGCTTCTTCTCTTGAAATTCGCATTGCACCAATATTACTCATCATACTTGATAAATGATTAGAAATACGAGTAATTGTAGGTTTGATAACATTTGCTTCATTTTCCATTCCAATTTTAATTAAATCAAGCACATTGCTAATCAAATAGTTTTGATATTGCACTACATTAGGAATAATTAAAGTATTAGCAATTTCTTCAATTAGTAAAGATTCAATTTCAATTTTCTTAATATATTCTTCAATTGACACATTATATCTCGAAATTAACTCAGCTTCATTAAATACACCATTTTCAATGAACAAATCCTTTGACTCTTGTCTTAAAAAAACTTCCAAAGCATCAGGAGTAGATTTGATATTACTCAATCCTCGTGATTTTGCCTCTTCTACCCATTCTTCACTATAATTATTACCATTAAAAATGATATTTTCAGATTCAGTAATGTATCTCTGCAATACTTCTCTTATAGCTTTATCAGCCTCTTTGCCTGTTTCAATTATTTCATCTACATCAGCTTTGAATTGCTTCAACTGGTCAGCCATCATAGTATTTAACACAGTCATAGGATTAGAAACATTTACAGACGAGCCAACAGCTCTAAATTCAAATCTATTTCCAGTAAATGGAAAAGGAGAAGTTCTGTTTCTATCAGTATCATCTTTGCTAATTGTAGCAATTTTACTTAAATTAATATCAAGTGTGCCCAAATGAGTATTTTTATGAATAGTATCTGTCTTGAAATCATCTAAAATTTTAGCTAAATATTCACCAGTATAAACTGAAATAATAGCTGGAGGTGCTTCATTCGCACCAAGTCTGTGTTCATTGCCAACAGTTGCAATACTTGCTCTTAATAAATCTGCATGAGAATGAACTGCTTTTATTACATTTATGAAAAATGTCAAAAATTGTAAATTATTTTCAGGATTTTTTCCTGGATCCAACAAATTTTTGTTTTTATCAGTAGCAATTGACCAATTATTATGCTTTCCCGAACCATTAATACCTGCATAAGGTTTTTCGTGCATCAAAGCTCTCAAGCCATGCCTTTTTGCAATTTTATCAATTATTTCCATTAAAAGTTGGTTATGATCAGCTGCAATATTTACAGTTTCAAATATTGGAGCACATTCAAATTGAGTTGGTGCAACTTCATTATGACGAGTTCTGATTGGAATACCCATCATCAAACAATCATCTTCAAAGTCGTGCATAAAATCTTGAACACGTTCTGGAATTGAAGCAAAATAATGATCTTCTAATTGTTGTCCTCGTGCCGAAGCATTTCCAAATAAAGTACGACCACAAAGTAATAAATCTGGACGAGCTTTGAACATTGCTTCATCAACTATAAAATATTCTTGTTCCCAGCCAAGAGTAGGTGTAACTTTTTTAATAGTTGGGTCAAAATATCTACAAACTTCAGTTGCAGCCATATCCAAAGCATAAATTGATTTCAAAAGTGGTGTTTTCAAATCTAAAGATTCACCAGTATATGAAATAAATATAGCAGGAATACAAAGAGTTTTGCCATAAGAGGACTCCATCAAAAAAGCATAAGAAGAAGGATCCCAAATTGTATAGCCTCTTGCATGAGAAGTCCCTCTTAGCCCACCAGTAGGGAAGCTCGAACCATCAGTTTCCTGTTTGATAAGCTCTTCACCTGTAAATGATTCAATTACATTTCCATTTTTGTCAAATTTGAAAAAAGCATCGTGCTTTTCAGCTGTTTTGCCAGTTAATGGTTGGAACCAATGTGAAAAATGAGTTGCTCCATGATCCATAGCCCAATTTCTCATTCCAACAGCAACAAAATCAGCTGTCTTGTCATCTATTTTTTCTCCAGTTTCAATTGAATTCATAAGAGATTCATAAGCTTCTCTCATAATGTATTTTTTAATTTGGTCTGGTCCAAAAACCAACTTACCAAAATAGTCAGAAATTGGCTTATCTTTCACATTTGTAAGAAATCTGGAATCCTTTTTTTGGGAATTTATTTTGAGTAAACTTTCGCTACGAATTGACATTTGTTTTAACCTAAATTATTTGAAGGAAAAAAGTTGAAATTGTTTTTTTTATTCTTGCAATAATAACATATATTTACATTTCTTTCAATGTAGTTTTTTAACATAGTTTTCAACAAACATATAAAAATATAAAATGTCAAAGAATATAAATGATATTCATAGCAAATTATCGAAAATGAATGATGAAGAAATTCAAATAGTAAATAATTTTATTATGAAAATTGAATCCCAAAGAAGCGAAATTGATAATGATTATTGTTTGAATTTTGACTGGCTACAAGAAATTGAAAATTTTGAT
>JAYTXK010000108.1:0-4832 GCA_043743005.1 Ignavibacteriota bacterium | reverse complement strand
GTCTTTAGAAAATAAAAAACTATTATTTATATAACCACTATAATTTGATATAATCTTACCTGTAATAAAATCATATACTTTTAAATTCCCATCAGCTGTTCTTTCGTGTCCATTATCATGAATATAATTATTTACAACAACAAATTTGTCATTTTGTGGTGAGAGTTTTAATTTAATTGAATATGAAACTATAGTTGATTGTCTATAATCATCAAAATCCTTGGTTTTAATTCTAAACAAAGTTGAATCTTTTAATATATCGTATTTTATTATACAAGTATCTTTTGTATTTTTGTCACTATACCATATTAAAGCATATCTTCTGTCATTAGAAATATCATAAGAAAAAATGTTTTTAAAAGTAAGGGACAGGTTTTTAATATTAGAATCTTCAATTAATTTTCCAGTTTCAACATCCCATTTTTTAAGTTTATTTCCAGCTCCAGTTGTGAAAATAAATTTTTCATCTTCAGAGAATGAAATATTATATATAGAATCATTAGGTGATATTATTTTCTGATAGTCATAATTTAAAACTTTACCATTTACCCACTTTGATTGAGCAAAAGATAGTGAATTAATTGTAAATAGTAATATTAAGTAATAGTAAATTCGCATATTATTGAATAATAAAAAATATCTTTTTCAAAAAGTGTAAAAGTGTATGTATATAAAACACATTGAACACAAAAACATCTCGCAAAAAAATGATTTTGTGGAAAACTTTTTGTAAAAAATATGTTTGCACAATGTAATTAATAATTTATTTTTATATTTATCGTCATTATAAGCAATATTTTAAAATAATAAAGGTAATGAAATGGATTCTATTTTAGTATGTCCGAAAAATTCAAATGAATTAAAATTGATTTCAGAATTTTTCAACAAAATGAATATTAAATCAACTCTTTTATCTTTAGAAGATAAAGAAGATTTATATTTTGGAAAATTAATTAATATAGCTGATAGAACTAAAAAAGTTAACAGAGAAGAAGTAATGTTGAAATTAAATTGAAAATTCATATCTTGTTATAAATATCCACAAGAAAACCACCTTATTTAGGTGGCTTTTAAAAAAAATCAATATTTAAGATTAAATATTAATGACCAACACTTGCTGTGTAGGTTTCAACATCCATTAATTCATCTAATTCACTTGGGTTAGACATTTCAATTTTAACCATCCAACCATCGCCATAAGGGTCTTTGTTTACAGTATCAGGTGCATCATTCAAGCTACGGTTTACTTCAATTACTTTACCAGAAATAGGAGCAAATAAGTCGGCAACTGTTTTCACTGCTTCAATAGTTCCAAATGCTTCGCCTTTTGTAACTTCACTTACACTTTCAGCCACATCAATATATACTACATCGCCAAGTTCACCTTGAGCGTGATCTGATACACCAATAGTTGCTACATTTCCTTCTACTCTAATCCATTCGTGATCACTTGTATATTTTAAATCTGCTGGGAAATTCATAAAATCACTCCAAATATATTTTTCTAAATAATGTTAAAATTAATAAAACAAAAATACAAAAAAATCAGCTATTTTCTTTCCAATTTACTCTTTCTAAATATTTTGTATCGATATTTCCATCTATAAAATCTTGGTTATCCATCATCCATAAGTGGAAAGGTATAGTAGTTTTTATTCCTTCTACAACCATTTCACCCAAAGCTCGCTTCATTTTTTGAATTGTTTCAAATCGAGTGGGAGCTGTACAAATTAATTTTGCAATCATCGAATCATAATGAGGAGGAATAGTATATCCTTGATAAATATGCGAATCCACTCTTACACCCCTACCACCCGGAAAATGTAAAGAAGTAATTAATCCGGGAGTTGGACGGAAATTATGATCAGGATCTTCTGCATTTATTCTACATTCAATAGAATGAAATTTAGGATCATGCTCTTTCAAAGAAAGTTTCTCACCACCGGCAACCAAAATTTGCTCTTTGATTAAATCTACACTCATTGATTCTTCGGTTACAGGATGTTCTACTTGAATACGAGTATTCATTTCCATAAAATAGAAATTCAAATCAGTATCAACCAAATATTCAATAGTACCTGGGCCAACATAATTTACTGCTTTTGCACCTTTTACAGATGCCTCACCCATTCTTTTTCTAAGATCGGGATTAACAATTGGAGAAGGTGCCTCTTCTATCAATTTTTGATGTCGGCGTTGAGTAGAACATTCTCTTTCATTCAAATGAATTAAATTTCCATGTTTATCACCAATTATTTGGATTTCTATATGTCGAGCATTATCAACAAGTTTTTCCATATATAAGTCGGCATTACTAAATGAAACTTCAGCTTCATTTGATGCAGTTAGAAATGCTTTTTCAAAATCTTCTTTGCCATAAACAAATCTCATACCTTTGCCACCACCACCGGCTACAGCTTTAAGCATTACAGGATAGCCAATTTCTTCAGCAAGTATTTTTCCTTGTTCGAGAGATTTCAAAATCCCTTCACTACCCGGTACAACAGGCACTCCAGCAGCTTTCATTGTTTCTTTTGCAACTGATTTATTACCCATTCTATTAATAGCGTCAGCACTTGGTCCGACAAAAGTAATATTATGGTCTTGACAAATTTGAACAAATTGAGCATTTTCTGAAAGGAAACCATAACCTGGATGAATAGCATCTGCATTTGTAATCTCTGCAGCAGCAATAATTGAAGTTACTTTTAGGTAACTATTTTTGCTTTGTGCAGGACCTATACATACTGCTTCATCTGCAAATCTGGTATGTAATGAAAATTTATCAGCTTCTGAATAAACGGCAACTGTTTTGATACCAAGCTCTTTGCAGGCACGTATCACTCTCAAAGCAATTTCACCACGATTAGCTATAAGTAGTTTTTTTATCATTTATTTACTTTTTTTAGTCTAACTTAATTGTAAATAAGGGTTGATTATATTCAATTGGCTGACCACCAGCTACTAAAATACTTTCAACTACACCATTAACATCACTTTCAATTTCATTCATTAGCTTCATAGCTTCTACTATACATAAAACAGAACCAACAGACACTCTTGACCCAACTTCAACAAATGAGTCAGAATCAGGAGAAGGTGCACGATAAAATGTACCTACAATTGGTGATTTTATTTCATGAAGATTAGTATCGGCAGCTTTCACGGCTTCATTTACATGTGCATTAGTAGGAGCTGAAGGGGTAACTATTGGCTGAGCAGCCTGCGTATGCTGAGGAGCAAAAGCACCACCACTTAATAGGTTGATTACAGTACCTTGATTATTAGAATTATCAGGCTGATTACGCTTTGAAAGTTTAATCATTGCACCTTCTTCTTCAATTTCAAGCTCTTCAACTTTGCTTTCATCGAAAATATTTACTAATTTCTTTAAATATTCTAAATCCATATAAGCCCCATTAATTAAAATAAGAATATATTAAAAATGAATTTGTCATTTTTTAAAATATGTTTTTGTTAAAAAGTATATTATTTCTCTAAAAAAAAATATAATTTCGTTAAAAATAAAAATAGCGTGTTCAAATATATTGAAAACACGCTACAAAAAAAAAGTAAATATTTTTATTCTTTAATTCTTTCAATATAAGTACCAGCTTTTGTATCTACACGAATCAAATCGCCTTCGTTTACAAATAGAGGAACTTTGATTTCAGCACCTGTTTCTAAAGTAGCTGGTTTAGTAACATTTGTGGCTGTATCGCCTCTCATACCTGGCTCTGCATAAGTAATACGAAGATTGATATGAGGAAGTAATTCTATCGAAAGAGCAGTTTCGCCTTCAAATGCAATGAAAACATCACAATTTTCTTTCATAAATTTTGCTTGGTCGCCAACCATAATTTCTTCTAATGGAATTTGGTCAAAAGTATCTAAATTCATAAATACAAAATTGCTACCATCTTTATAAAGATATTGGTAAGGTCTTTTTTCAATTCTTACAAATTCAATTGTTTCGCCTGAATTATAAGTATGTTCTTTTAAGTTGTTTGTACGTAAATTACGCATTTTCACTTTAAAAAAAGCACCACCTTTCCCAGGTTTTCTAAATTCACAATCTATAATATAACAATTTTCATTATCATATTTGATTACAGCACCAACTCTTAAGTCTTGAGTAGAACCCATTGTACACCAGTTATTTTATAATACTATTAAGTTTGAGAGGTCTCGACTGGATTCGAACCAGCGTTAGCGGTTTTGCAGACCGATGCCTAACCACTTGGCTACGAGACCATAGAATACAAAATTACGGCAAAAAGCCAACAAAAGCAAGAATTATTTCAAATTAGCTTGTTTTTATGGATTTTTCATTAGTCACTACGAGGAGTCGATTGACCCTAAAATAAAGAACCTAAGAGTTTTGTGATTGCATTTTCAAAGAACCAATTAAGAACCCCACCTAAATCCTCCCCAGTAGGAGAGGACTTTAAGAAATTCTCCTGCAAAAGCAACTCATTCATATATTTTGCACTTATGCGATATTTTGCAATATTTTGCAGTAAATTATGCTTTTTTTTTGTCATTTCGACCATAAGGGAGAAATCAAGTGTTTGGTATTTGCATTTCAGAGAGCATTGCCGACCTCACCCTCAATCCCTCTCCACGTCTGGAGAGGGAGGTAATTTACATACTTTTTCTTTGCAGTCTTTTGCATATATTATTATTGTTTTTTGACAAATACAAGCAAGTATGTATCAAAGGTTTTTTGTTTGTTTACTCACAGAGTCCATAATTTTAATTTGATTTTTTAAATCAATTTCATCTTTAATTTCAAGTTTGCTTAAACTTTTGGGAAATTTACTAAATTCTTT
>JAYTXK010000107.1:0-2177 GCA_043743005.1 Ignavibacteriota bacterium | reverse complement strand
TTAACCATTTCAAATCTGCACCAGAGCAAAAAGTATTACCAATTCCAGTTATAACTAATATTTCAAAATTATTCAGTGCAGTTAATGAATCTAAAGCCAAATGAAGTTCTTCAATCATCAAATTATTAACAGCATTTTTAACTTCAGGTCTATTTAATGTTAATGTTGCAATTCTTTCTTTAATTTCTAGTTTAATAGTTGAAAACATAGTGAAATTTTATAATGCTAAATTAAAAGCTAAAACCAAACTTTGGTTAAGCTGTCTTCTATTTGAATAATTATAATCATAGACTAAACGATTAACATATTCAATTCCAATAATTCCATAATGAATACCACATGTAGCTAATACACTCGCCCTCGAATGTTCATAATTTTCAAAGAAATTAGTTTTTGAAAGTGCAATTGCTTTCAAACCAATACTTAAATTCAAATCTGAAGCAATTTGAGATTGTAAATTTGAATCAAATACTAAGCTATAACCATTTTCTATTTCAAACTTACTCAATGGATTATCAGGATCTACTTTTATTCCAACATTATTTTGCAAAATAAATTTATTTGTTACTGTTTGTTGAATTGCATATCCAGCACCAAGAGTAATATCAAATTGTACTGTACCACTATCATTTTTAAAGTTTTTCTTAGTACCAAGAAAAAGAGTTTGGTATAAAAAAAGTGGATCCATAAAATTTGATTTTTGATCATTTAATATTCCTTCAGCTATTTGAGTTTCACCAGTAGTTTCAAAAAATAATCTTAAAGAATAACTTGAAAGAACTGAAATGGAAGGAGTAACAGAAATCAATAAATTATCTTGGGTTTTGATAGGCAGAGCTTTGTTTTTATGCAATTGTCCATAAATCAACATAGCACTTCCTGATAATTGTAGAAATTCACCTTCAAACGAAAATTTACCATTTGAATTTAGTTGCCATTGAAGATTTTGATCATCACCATCATTATTACTAATGCTACCAAAATTCAATCCTAAATTATTATTCATAGAAAAGTGCCAACGTGAAGGTATTTCTTGTATAGAATCTTGCTGACTTAAAGCAACAAATCCAAATTGGAAAAATAAATAATAATATACTAGTTTCATTTTTATTTTAAGAATGTTTTAAAAATGAAACTTAATTAAAATTTATTTAAAAACAAAGGTTTTTGATAATTGTATGTAGTTCAATTAAATAAAGTCTTAAAAATTATCTCATTTTAGCTTTATTAATTTTGAAACATCTCATTTTGCTCCATTATTTGCTTAATTAAGTTAAAATAAATAGTTAATTTACACTTCGTTAAACACAAAAAACAAATAATTAATTATGAAATTTTTAATAATGTTTACTGGACTTGGATTATCTCTTTTTATGGGTCTATTTTGGGGTATGGATAAGCCTAAACCTACATATTGGAAAATAATTTCAGTTTCAATAATATTTATTTCTGCTTTTTTAACATTTTTACCTCCGACTGCTGGAACTTTTTCTGATGCAATTGATTTGGCACATCTTCCAGAGTATAAAAATGTCGATGTATTTTTAAAATTAGCCGATCAAAATCGCAAAATAAATAATTTGAATACTGGAGAGTATATTTTGAATGTATTAACAGTAAAACAATATACAATTTCTAAAAAAGAAACAAAACAATCTACTATAAGACAACTTAGGGTAATTGCAAATAATTTCCCAATTGAATTTAATAACTTAAATAATAATTTTGTAGTCAATTTAAGCTATGATTCAGTTAGTAAAATGTTTGTTTATAATTATATTAAGTCTATTGATCCAATAATGACTTATCCATATATTCCTGCTTTATTGGATAGAATTAGAAACCTAAATTATCATGTACCAATGTCTTGGACTGCTTCAATTGCTTTTTGCATATCAATGGTTTTTTCATTTTTATATATTAGAAAAAAAGAAATGGATTATGATATAAAGGCTTCATCTGCAGCACTTTTGGGATTAGTATTTGTAATTTTAGCCACTACTACTGGTATGATTTGGGCAAAATTTAATTGGGGTAGCTTTTGGAATTGGGACCCAAGACAAGTTACTATATTCGTTTTGATGTTAGTTTATTTTGCTTATTTTGCTTTAAGATTTGCAATTGAAGATAACGAAAAGCGTGCAATGCTTTCATCTATTTATTCAATGCTTTCTTTT
>JAYTXK010000106.1:0-2958 GCA_043743005.1 Ignavibacteriota bacterium | reverse complement strand
GCTCTAAAGCCACAAGTGGCGTTTATATGATACAGCTAAAGCATGGAAATAAAACAAATAATATCTCTGTGATGGTGGTGAGGTAAATATTTAGGAGTGTTTTAATATTTAACAAATTTATATAGTTTATCTTTTAAAATCAGATTATATGAACCAATAACAAGATTGCTAATGTCTATCTTGTCACTATTTAAACTTTTATTATATACTAATTGTCCTAATGAATTATATATCTTTATTTTTTCACCTATACAATTATTGAAATAGATTGATTGATTTGCAGGATTTGGAAAGCACAATTCAAAATTGTAGTTCTCTTCACTATCAATAGATGAGGGGAAATCGAATTTTGTAAGAAATAAGTCTGTATTAATATTACTTTTACCTTTTAGTTTTACTAGATTTCCAAAACTAATTTCATTGATAAAATTTCCACATAAAAACAGCCCATTATCATTTGATTTAAATCCTGATAAAACATCACTATTTATTCCGCCAAATGAATTTGCAAATAAATATTTTCCATTATCGTTTATTTTAACAATAAATATATCATTGCTTCCCTTAGTATTCAGTTTGAATGGGTCAAAAGTAATAATATTATTAAATAAGCCAGAAATATAAATATTATTTGAGTTATTATAACTTATGTTTTTAACTGCTCCAACACCATTTGATTGATTAGCCCAAACAAAATTACCTAATGAATCTAATTTAGTAATAAAGAATTCATAAGCCATACCGGATGTACTTGATAAATTTAACTGACCTAAATTAATTGTACCTCTAAAAAAACCACCAATGTAACTATTGCCATTTGGATCAATTTCAATACATTTAGCACCAGCATAACCTGAAGCTGAACCAATAGCTTTGCTCCAAATATAAAATCCATTTGAATCATATTTCACTATAAAAGCATTAGACTCAATATTTCCTGCATCTAATACAGCTGTAGGCTCAAATTCAATAGTATTAAAAAAGCTACCAGTCAAATAACAATTACCATTACTATCTACTTTAATATCATTAGTATAATGCCCATTTTCATAACTTTGTGAAGCTCTAAGCCATATTTGATTTCCAAAGCTATCATATTTAGCAATGTAAATACTTGATGCTGAGTTGTAATAAGAGCTATAATGAAATTCACCTGCAACAATCAATTCTCCATTTTTGGAACTGCAAATGCTATTAATATTATCATAGCCCATTTCACCAATTGATTTTGCCCACAGCAATTCACCTTTATTATCAAAAGTCGCAATAAAAGCATCATGATCACCATTGGAGCTTAGAGGAATAATATTTGACAATCCTAAATTTAGAGTATCTTTGTAATTACCTACAATTGTAATATTACCATAATTATTTAATTTTAAACAATTAACTAAAACAAATGTATCTTTGCAAACAATTTTAGCCCAAATTAAACTTCCTTTATTATCATATTTTGCTAAGTAAACAGCCCATAAGTCAGAAGAAATTAATTTTGTATTCTCAAATTCTAAAGTATCAAAAAATACTCCAGTGATATAACTATTCCCTGACTTATCTATGTCAAATCCATTGATGTTGTCATTACTAATTCCACCTGCTCTAATAGCCCATCTACATTCTTGAGCATTTATTTCAGTTTCAAATAGAATTACAAAAGTAAGTATAATCAAAAGAAACATTTTCATAAGAAACAATATTATATTCAAAAAATATTCAACGTTTTAATTAAAAATTAAGTTTAGAAAAACAAAAAAAGGTACAACAAATTAATGTAGCACCTTTAAATTTCTCTAAAATATTAATTTTGAGTCAAATAATATTAATAAAAAAAATAAAATCTATAATGTTTTAATATCCACTTAAGTTAAATACTTCTTTAAATCTATAATCATCAGATTTGGCTTTGTTTCCTAAATCTTCTAATGTAATAGATACACATTCAGCATGCATTTTATCTCTAATTGGGGACCATTCTTCATGGAAAGGACATGGTTTTGCTGAACCACAATTTTTTAAACCTAGCAAACAACTTGTAAATTTATCAGGATTATCTAAAACAGACACAATATCGTATAATGAGATTAGTTTTGCATCTTTAGATAATACAACTCCTCCATTTGGACCTTTGTATGAATTTAGCACACCAGCTTGAGTTAAAGGTTGTAAAACTTTTGTCAAGAAATGTACAGACATATTTAGATTATCTGCAATAGTATTAATTGAAACAAACTTATCTTTTTCCATAGTTGAAAGGAAAATCATTGCTTGTATTCCATAAGTGCATGTTTTTGAGAAGAACATAATTATCTTTGTTAATAGTTAATACTATTTTATATTTTGAAAAAAACGCAAATCACAAAAAAAATCTAAAATAATGTTAAATGATTTAAAAAAATATAAATTATTTTATATTTTAACTTTAATTCAAAAAAAAAACTGACTTAAATCGAGAGTTAAGTCAGTTAGATATGGAAATTGTTTTAAAAGTTATAAATGAATTTTAAATTCATTTTGTAAAATTAATAACGACTTCTGTTATTGTTGTAAGAAGGCTTTTTTTCTTGAGCGATACTTACAGAGATAGTTCTACCACCCATTTCTGTTTCGTTTAGACTTTCGATTGCTTTTTGAGCATCTTCATCAGCCATTTCAACGAAACCGAAACCACGTGATCTGCCAGTTTCTCTATCTGTAATAATTTTTAAAGAATTGATATCACCAAATTCTCTAAATTCTGAAGCTAACTCGTCTTCAGTCATGCTGTTGGGAAGGTTCCCCACGAATAGTTTAATAATAGACCTGCTATAATAAAATTGAATACAAGTAGTAAACTACTTTTAGTTGAATACAAATATAAGATAAATATTTTAATTAATATCATAATATTTTTATAAATTAATATATTTATAAAAAAATAATTATAAAACTAAGACAAACAATACAAAAAAACTCTGATAA
>JAYTXK010000105.1:0-1535 GCA_043743005.1 Ignavibacteriota bacterium | reverse complement strand
CTTGGCGACAAATGAGAGATTTCTTTTATGACCCCAATATGCATGGAATAGATTGGAATTTAATTCGCAAAAGATATGAAGTTTTGGTTCCTTATGTAAAGCATAGAAGTGATTTGACTTATATCATAGGAGAAATGATTGCAGAGCTTAGCATCGGTCATGCTTATGTTGGTGGAGGAGATGCTCCAAAAGTAAATCCAGTGGGCATTGGATTGCTTGGCTGCGAATTCGAACTTGAAAATGGTAAATACAAAATCAAAAAATTATTTAAAGGTAAAAACTGGGAAGAAAAGACTCGCTCTCCACTTAACGAAGTTGGAATAAATGTAAGTGAAGGTGACTACTTAATTTCAATTGATGGTGAAACATTAAATGAAAACAATACACCGTTTATGGCTTTGCTTGATAAAGTAGGAAAATATGTTTCAATTAATGTTTCAAATTCTATTAAGGGAGATAATTTAAGAACTTACAATGTAAAAACAATTGCAAGCGAAAGTGGGTTAAGATACATTGATTGGGTGGAAGGAAATTTAGAATATGTTACTAAAAAAACTGGTGGGAAAATTGGCTATATTCATATTCCTGATATGGGTGTTGGTAATGGATTAAACGAATTTGTAAAATACTTTTATCCACAAGTTAGAAAAGAAGCATTAATAATTGATGATAGATATAATGGTGGTGGTAATGTTTCATCAATGATAATTGAAAGATTGAAAAGAGAAATTGGAATTGTAAAAAATGTTAGAAATCAAGAATTAGTTACCACTACTCCAGATGCAGTTATGACTGGTCCAATGGTATGTATGATTAATGAGCTTTCAGCTTCAGATGGGGATTTGTTTCCTTACCAGTTTAAAGTTAATAAATTAGGTAAATTAATTGGTCGCAGAAGTTGGGGTGGAGTAATTGGTATCAGAGGTAGCTTGCCATTTTTAGATGGTGGATACTTGATGAAGCCTGAATTTGCTAACTTTAGTCATGAAGGAAAGTGGGTACTGGAAGGTGAAGGAATGACTCCAGATATAGATATAGATAATCAACCTGCAAAAGTTATGGACGGAATTGACGAACAACTTGACAAAGCAATTGAAGTGCTTTTAGAAGACATAAAAACAAACCCTAAAAGACAGATTCCAAAAGTTCCAGCTTATCCTGATAAGAAATAATTAATTGAATTAAATATATTTGTAGGGGTTGAGATTGCTCAATCCTGATTTAAAAGAAAATAAAGGGTTAAAATTGAAAATATTTTTAAAATTAAAACACTGGCAGTTGTTTTTAATTTATTTAATAATTAACCGTTTTTCTGTATCTCTTTTTATACAAAAGAATGAATTGACCAATAGTTATTCAATAATTAATATTATTGGGATTTTTGCTCTAATCCTTCCTGAAATATTTATTTTAAATTGGGTATTTTGGATTGGTCATTTTTTATTTATTAAAATTGAAAGTAGTTTCAAATACAAAGAATTGAAATATAAATACTTTATTTTAGCTTTACAAATTATTGTAATATACTTTTTTAT
>JAYTXK010000104.1:0-5370 GCA_043743005.1 Ignavibacteriota bacterium | reverse complement strand
TTTCTGCAAGAGGTTTGTTCAATGCTATATTTTCAACAATTAATTCATACAAATCCTGAATCATCGGACTATACTCTATATTTTTACTTTGTGATCTTGCCGAAATAAGTAAATTATTCAGTAAATTATAAAGTTGTTTGGAAGTATTGTGCATACCATAAATTTGCTTTCTAACTCTTTCGTCTAAATCTGCTTTAATGCTTAATAGTACTTCAGTACTAAACATCAATGCATGTATTGGGTTTTTCAAGTCATGGGCAATAATAGAAAAGAACTTGTCTTTAGTAGCATTCAATTTTTTTAAATCAATTTCACTTTCTGTAAGTTTGTTATTTATCTCTGCAAGTTCGCTATTTAAAACTAATAGCTCTTGCCTTGAGTCCTTAAGTTTTGAATTAGTATCTTCTAATTGGTTATTTGTATTTTGGAGTTCATGATTAACTTCATTTTTAAGTTTAAACCTACTATAAATAGAAATAGCTATAACTAATATAACAATTGAAACTAAAATTAATAAATAAAGAATATATTTAGAATTTACTTGCTCTTGTTTTAAAATTTCGATGTTTTTTTCTTGTTTTTCAGTTTCAAGTCTAACTTGCATTTCACTTATTTTTTTATTATTTTCATCACTAAATATTGTATCTTTCAAATCTGAATATTGCTTTAAAAACAAATATGCCTTGTCATTCATTTTGTTTATTGAATAAATTTGAGCCAAAGTGAAATATGCATCTTTCATTTCATTTCTAAGGTTTTGCTTTTTTATTATTTCCAAACCTTCATTTAGATTTTTTAAGGCTTTATCATTTTCAGATTGTAATTGATTAGTTTTTCCAATTTTTATTAATGTTTTTCCCATTTCGATATTATTAAAAATATCTTTATATTGTTTAAAGGCAGATTGATAAAAGTCAAGTGCTTTTTCGTATCTTTCTACTGGAGTTTTTGCAAATTTATTTGGATACATAATTTGCAAATCTCCCAAGCTAACATAACATTTGGCAATTAAGTTTTTTTTACCTAAAGATTCAGCTAATTGAGTAGCTTTGAAATAGTTGATTTGAGCCATTGTTGCTGACTTTGCTTTTGAATAATAAATACCCAACGCCATATAAGTTTTGATTACAGCAATTTTATCATCTAATTCATTTGAAATTGAAAGTGCTTTTTGCAAATTTTCTAGAGCTTTATCTAATTTACCCCAATCTGTGTAAATCAATCCAATATTTTCATAAGAATTAATTTTAGAATATTTATCACCAGTTTCTTCAGCTATTTTCAAAGCTTTCAAATAAAATTCAATTGCAGTATTGAAATCAGCCCATTGCTTGTAAATATAACCAATGTTTACGTATGCATTCGACATTTTTTGTCTGTCATTAGCTTTTTCAGAAATAATTTTATATTTCTGATAATATTCTAATGCTTTGCCAAACTGACTTGCACTTATATATGCACTACCAATTCTACCAATTGCTTCTGTTTCAAAATCTTTGTTCTTTAATTTTAATGCAAGTTCTAAAGCTTGCTCGGCATAATTGATACTATAATCAAATAAATTATCTTCATATTCAGTCGAAAGTTGTAATAATATTATAAATCTTTCTTTATCCGAAGATGTTTTAAGTCTATTTTCCAGACTATGAATCCTTGTATTTGCATAAATGCTAAATAAATTTGCAAGTATGAAAGCAAATATTAGTAGTAACTTATTTAATTGTGTTTTTGTCAAGGATTATTACATTTAATATAATAAAAGTAAATTCAATAAAATACAAAGAATAAAAAATATCAAATCCTAATTATTTAACAATTTTAGAGACATAATTAAAATTAATAAACTTAATTTACAAAAATAATAATTAATGTTCTAAATTTATTTAATAACAATTGAATTTAGTTAAATGTAAATGAATTTCAGATATTTTATTTACCTATTGCAATTAGAATTTTATTGGAATAAACTTCACCTGAACTTATATCTGTTGCCTCTAAAAAAACTATATAAGCACCAATTTGCAAAAGGCTTCCATTATCATTTTTTCCATCAAAATCTACTTCAAATCTTTGTTCAGCATTTTCTCCTGATTTTAAATTTCTTAGCAAAGTACCATTCAAATCATAAATTTTCAAAATGATATTTGCACTTTTGTAAGGTAATTTGCAGTATATTTTTGTTTTGCTTTTTGTTCCATCAGCAAATGGAGAAAATGGATTAGGTTGTGCATAAAAATCTAATGTGTCTTTGTAAATAACACGCACACTATTACTTATTAAAGGGGTGCCTCCTAATTCATTAATACAAGAACTCCAATTAATTTTTATATTCGACAAGCTGCTTATATGAATTTTTTCAATACTTAAATCACTTGTAGTATTGATAAATTCCTGATGCCAAGTTTTGTCATAATTTACACTATCAATAATTAAATTATTAGGGTCGATTAATTTAAATTGTTCAGGAGAAATTGAATTAAGAACTAATGCTTTTGTAAAATAAATTGATTTTGAACCTTTCAAATAAGGGAACTGTTTATAAATTGTTGTGTCGTAAGCAATTATAAAAAGTGAATCAGGAGCTAAAATCAAATCACCAACTATTTTATTAGTTTTGTTTAAGTTATTATCAGATTTATTTGAGAATTGCCATTGATTTAAATTAATTGAATCTTTAGAATTATTATAAATTTCTACATAATCAGAATAATTTGAACTACTTTCAAACATAATTTCATTAATAAGTAAGGAGCTAAAGTCATAAGAAATATATTCATAGTTAGTAATTGAATTATTAAAATCTCTCATTTCCAAGTCAGAAACTAATTTAAATAGAAATTTAATGTTTCCACTTTTGTTTGTTTTACTTCTTAATTCAGCTTTACTTATTACATAAAACTTAAAATTATTTGATTTTACAAAATCAATATTAGTAGAATTTAACAATTCATTTATTTGAAAAATACTATCATTATTCAAATCAGCATAAATATCAAATTTTACATTTGAAATATTTTTGTTACCAATATTATTAATTTTAAAATTAATTGAATCCTTTGATATATTTAGTTTTTCAAGCGATAAATCATAATCCAATATACTTGTACTATTCTCTTTGCAAGGAGTGCCGTATAAGCTATCAATACAAACTTTCCAATTGTTTCTATCAAACCCAAATGAATTTGGATTAAATCTTTCAAAGCTTTTTCCCTTTTCTCCCCAAGTCATATCGTAATAGGCAGAATCTAATGTTAGTCCATTTTCATCTTTCAAAATTATTGCATCATAAGTATTGTTTTGAGTGGGGACTGTTTTTTGTAATAATTGAACATTTCCATTTAGTTTGTATTTTAATTTAAGTTTTGATGTATCAGTACATACCACCATATATTCTTTTGGGTTTAAAATAATTTTTCCAATATCTTTCTTTCCACTCAAGTCTGATAAAGAAGCATTGTTTATTGAAATTGATTTGTCTGAATTGTTAAAAAGTTCAACCCATTCCTCATCATCTGAGTTTGGTGCAGGTTGAAATTCATTTATTACAATTTGTGATTGAAGCAAATTGTAGGTAAAAATTAAATATAGAAATAAACTAAGTTTCATATATTTCTTTTACTTTTGAAAAATCAGTTAATTCTATTAATTTTGATAGTAACTTTTCCAAACTATCTTGATCATTTTCTTGAAATCTATTTAATATTGGACTATCAATATCAAGCACTCCAATTAATTCATTATCAATAATAATTGGGATTACAATTTCTGAATTAGAATCTGTATCGCAAGCAATATGTCCAAGGAAATTATGTACATCTTCAACGACTATTGTTTTAAATTCTTTTGCAGAACTTCCACAAACTCCTTTACCTATTTCAATTTTCACACAAGCAGGCTTGCCTTGGAAAGGACCTAAAATTAAGTTAGTGTTTGATACAAAATAAAAGCCAACCCAATTGAGATTTTCCAATGAATTAAATAGCAATGCAGAAAAATTACTACAATTAGAAATGAAATTAGTTTCATTTTCTAATATATGAGGTAATTGTTTTAATAAATCTGAATAATTAAAGTGGTACAATTTTTGTTCTTTTTTAATAATGTACAAAAAACGCTTATATGAAAATAAATAAAATAATATTCAATAACAAAAAATTTGATGGATTAATTTGCCTAAATGGTAATATTCCAAATAGAGATTTTTTTAAAAATCTTGAAGGGATTACAATTGTTGCTGCAGATGGGGCTGCTGATTATCTGCATAGGGCTAATATTATACCAAAATATATAGTAGGTGATTTGGATTCTATTAGCCAAAATACTCTTAAATTCTTTTTCGATAAATCAAACTTATTGCAAATTAGCGACCAAGAAACTAATGATTTTGAAAAAGCAGTAAACCATGCAAAATATATTGGATTGGATAATTTATTAATTGTGGGAATAAATGGAGGGCTATATGAACATGCACTTAATAATTGGAGTGTACTTGCAAAGCTTTCTAAAAATAGTAATTTATGCGTATTAGATGAAAATAGGTATGCTTTTACTATTTCAAAATCAACAGAGTTAAAATTAAACAAAGGAGAAATTATATCTATAATCCCCCAAACTAAGATAGTTATTGCCACAAAAAATCTCAAATGGAATCTAAATTCCGAAATTTTAGAAATGGGAATTAGAGATGGAGCAAGAAACATTGTTGTATCTGAAAATATAAGTCTTGAAGTAATAGAAGGTGAGGCACTCATTTTCATTGACTCTAGATTTCCTATGGCACCTGAACTTATCTAAAATTTCTAGTTTAATATCTTAAAACAATATCCTTTATTCCTTGCAATTTTGCAAATATTAAAGCAAAATTTAAAAAATTCAAATTAAAACTTCTATATATGCGTTACTATAACGATATTTGTAACTATTTTTTATAGTCTTTTTAATTTACTTTATTTGAATATGGATAGAAATAATATACTTGCCTTTGTTTTGATATCAATAGTTGTTGGTGCTTATATGTTTTATACAGGCATAAATAAACAACCAGTAACTCTCAAAAATCAATCTGTAGCTACTCAATCTGATAAATTAGTTACAACTCCTCTTGCAGATAAAAATTCAAACTTAACAAAAGTTAATTCAGCTCCTGATTCAGACTTTGTTAATGATAAGTTTGGCAAATTCTTTTCTAAATTTTATACAAGAAATGAAGAATTAGTTAATGTTGAAACTGATTTGTACAAAGCTACTATCACTTCTAAAGGTGCTGCAATTCTTAAATTTGAACTTAAAAATTTCAAAAAATGGAGTGGTTACCAAACCCAATTAATAAATGATCCCAATGGCGAATTTTCTATGAGCTTCTTTACTCTT
>JAYTXK010000103.1:0-4808 GCA_043743005.1 Ignavibacteriota bacterium | reverse complement strand
TAATAATTATGAAACCAAAATTAGTATTATTTTTACTTGTTTTTTTACTAATTATAAATCATTCTATTTCACAAATTGACTCTAACAAAACAATAATTGTTCCAAGTTTAAAAGACTCTTTAAGTAGTAAAAATGATAGTATTACTAATAAAATCGATAACTTAAGAGTACCTTTAAACGAATATACTTATGGAAATAGACCCAGATATACTTTAACTGGATATTCTCCATATAATGAGACTCAAATAAACAATACAAATTTAGCAGTTTTTGGAGGAATTTTCGGAGCGTTTTTTGTTGGGCAACATATTTGGCAGGAAGAAACAATTTGGAAAGATAAAGTAAAATTTCGGATTTTAGAAGATGCAATGTATTCAATTTATTTAGATAAATTTGGGCATTTCTATGGTGGGTATATCATGTCTTATGCATTTAATGAAATTTTATTAGGGATTGGATTTGGAAAAGAAGATGGTTTGCTTTGGGGGTCAATTTTAGGTATGGCTTACCAATCTTATATTGAAGTTTTAGATGGTTATGGAGCAGATTTTGGCTTTAGTCCTTCAGATTTTTATGCTGACATAGTAGGTGCTTCATTTTATTATGCACAACAAAAAATTCCATTTTTGCAAAATTTCACTCCAAAATTTCATTACTATCCTGCTGAGTGGCATGGTGAACATAGTAGAAAGCCCCATGATATGTTTATTGATGATTATAGCTCACAAACTTTTTACTTCTCTGTAAATGTGCATAATTTATTACCAAATAAATATGCAAAATATTGGCCTGATTGGTTGGAATTAACATTTGGTTATGCAGCAAGAAATTTAAGTGTAAATGATGCTTCTAAGGGAATATCACCTTACCCAAATTCATATAAATATTCTGAAAAGTATGGTGATATAAATGTAGAAGCTTGGGGCAATCCTAAGTTTTTAGTTGGATTAGATTATGATTTAGTTAAGTTATTGCCAGATGGTGGCAATGCTTGGAATTGGTTTAAACAAACATTAAACTATGTTAAGTTGCCATCACCTGTTATAGAATTTAGTCGAGATAAACCAAAATTCTTTTTAATATATCCATTTCAAGTAAAATTTTAGTTATATTTGAATATGGATTTTTTATAATATTTAAAATTTTACTGTAAGTGAAGAAACCCGTTTTTAGTTTAATTATACCTACATACCAAGAAGAAAAGATTTTAAAACATTCTTTATCTTTATATAATAAAGAACTTAGAGAAAAATTTAATTTTGAATTAATTGTAAGTGATGGAGGAAGTACTGATAATACTTTATCGATTGCAGAAGAATATGCTGATAAAATAGCATATCACAAGACATCAGATAGACAAAATATTTCTCAAGGAAGAAATAGAGGTGCAGAACTTTCAAATTCTGATTTTTTGGTTTTTATAAATGCAGACGCAGAACCAAAAGATTTGGATTTGTTTTTGGAAATAATTCTAAATTTTACTTTTAATAAAGGCAAATATGCTAATTATGATGCAATTGCAACTTATGTAACTTCATTTCCTGAACAAACATTTTTTAAAGATAGACTATTTTATGCTTTTTTTAATTTTTATTTTAGTTTTTTATTAAAAATTGGAATAGGAATGGGAAGGGGAGAGTGTCAAATTATTAAAAAAAGTAAATTTGACGACTTAGGTGGTTATAATGAGAATATTTTTGCTGGTGAAGATTTTGATTTATACAGAAGAGTAAATATCAAAGGTAAAGTTGTTTTTGCAAATGATATTGTAATTTATGAATCTCCAAGAAGATTTAGAAAATATGGTTATTTGAAAACAATATTATTATGGTTTGTAAATTCTATTTCTGTTTGGGCAATTGGAAAATCAATTTCTAAAGAGTGGGAAGCAGTTAGATAATGAAATTAGTTCTTTTTGATATTGATGGTACTTTGCTTACTATGCACTCTGGTCTTTCTAAAAGATTATTTAATGAAGTAATTTTTGAAATTTATGGTTTAAATACTCCTTTAGAATTAATGCCAGATTTTTCTGGAATGACAGACTTGTCTATTCTTAGGTCATTTAGTGAAATTCATAAATATGATTTTTCCAATTTTGAAAAAAAATTAGATCAAATAATTGCTTTAAAACTAAAAATATTTAAAGAATATTGTACTCCTAAATATATTAATTTACATAAAGGAGTTAATGAATTGATTAGAGAATTTGAAAATAATGAAAACATAGTTTTGGGTTTATTAACTGGGAATGCTAAATTAAATGCTTATCAAAAAATAGAGTCTTATAATTTGGCTAAACATTTTCCATTTGGTGCTTTTGGAGATGATAATGAAAATAGGAATATGCTTCCACCAATTGCAATTAAAAAAGCAAATGAATATATTAAAAAAGATTTGTTTAATACTTCAAACACATTTATTATTGGTGATTCTGAAAAAGACATTGAATGCAGTAAAATAAATAATATCAAAGTAATTGCAACTTTAACTGGTGGAAGAAGTAGAGAATTCCTTTTGAACTTAGATCCAGATTTACTTGTTGAAAATTTGACTGATTCTAAGATGCTACTGAATTATATATTAGAGAATTAATTATGAATAAAATTATTATTGCAATTGATGGTCCAGCTGGTTCTGGCAAATCTACAACTTCAAAAGAACTTTCTAAAAAACTTGGATATGTGCATCTTGATACAGGTGCAATGTATAGAGCAATTGCTCTTGCTTGGCTTCGCACTGGTTTGCCTGAAAATGAAGAAGTATTAACAAAAATAATGTTAGAAAATGAAATTGATATTATTGCAGACGAAAATGGTCAAAAGACTTTATTAAATGGTGAAGATGTAAGCAATGATATTAGAACAGCTGAAATTTCTAAATTTGCAAGTCCCATTTCTGCTTGGAATGTAGTAAGAGAAAAATTAGTGGATCAGCAACGTAGAATTGGGAAGAATGGTGGGATTGTAATTGATGGTAGAGATATTGGAACAGTTGTTTTCCCAAATGCTGAATTAAAAATATTTTTAATTGCTTCAATTGAAAAACGAGCTGAAAGAAGAGCTAAAGAATTAGCTGAAAAAGGTACACCAATTGACATAGAAGAATTAAAGTCTCAAATTGCTACAAGAGATTACAATGACTCAAATAGACCAATTAGTCCACTTAAAAAAGCAGATGATGCAATTGAAGTTGATACTTCTTTAGTTTCTATACCAGAACAAGTACAGACAATTTATAATTTAGCTTTTGAAAAAATAAAATAATATTAGTGATTAATAATTATTAAAAGTATTAATCGTCTATAAATTAGATTATAAAACTTTAAGTAAAATATGCAAGTTACAATTGATGAAACTGCTGGATTTTGTTGGGGTGTTTTACGAACAGTAGATATTGCTGAGAAAACACTTGAAAGTGCAAATGGTGAACCGATGCACGTTTTGGGTCATATTATTCACAATCCTAAAGAAATTGAAAGATTAGGTAATAAAGGTTTGCAAACTGTTGATCACGAAGATTTTGAAAGTATTGTCAAAAATGCTAAAGCTGGGACAACTCCAAAAGTAATTATTAGAGCTCATGGAGAACCTCCAAGCACATATAAAAAAGCAAAGGAATTGGGAATTGAATTGATTGATGCTACTTGTCCACTTGTTACTGGTTTGCAAAGTAGAGTAAAAAGATTTCATGAAAAAGGCTATCAAGTTGTAATTTATGGTAAGCCAAACCATGCTGAGATTATTGGAATCCGTGGTGTAATTAATGATGATTGTGTCATTGTCCTTTCGCCAGAAGAAGCAATGGAGAAAGTTGATTTCACAAAACCTATAGTACTATTCTCTCAAACTACAATGGAAAAACCTGTTTACTATGCAATTAAAGAAGCTATAGAAAAAAGAGTTTCAGAGCTTGTGGAAGGTGGCGATACAGCTGATGCTTTCCAGTTCAAAAACTCACTTTGTAAAGAAGTGTGGGGAAGAGAAAAAAAAGTAATTGAATTTGCTCAAGATAATGATGTAGTTATTTTTGTTGCAGGACGTACTTCTTCTAATGGCAAAAGCCTATTTAAGCACATGAATGTTCATAATCCAAGAATGTATTATATTGAAGATTTGAATGAATTAGATTACAATTGGTTTGATAATGCAGAAAAAATAGGTATTTCAGGTGCAACTTCTACTCCTCAATGGTATATGTATCAAGTAAAAGAAGCTATTGAAATTTGGTCTTTGAAAAATGAAACAATAGATGTATAAATACATTTCATTCGATGATATATTTTCATTTAATGAAATGTAATTATTATTTTTTGTCTATTTTTTTTCAATTAAGTTTCCTTCAAAAGTAAATTTTAGCTCTATCTTTTTGCCATTAAATTTGAATTCAACTTCCAAAAATTCACCATCTTTTTTTGATTCTACACTAACAGCTTCAATAATTTTGTATTTTGGATATTTTGAATTAAGATAATCAAGAATTTTTTTATTTAACTTTGAAGAATTTATTAGTATTTCTGTCTCATCCCAATCTCCATCAGCAGAAAATTTGGCTGACATTTTTTGATTAGACATTTTAAAGTTAACTTCATAATCTTTGCCTTCTTTTTCCCATTTTAATGAGCTTGCGTTCATAAATTTTTGAGTAAAGGTATCTTCTACAACTTTAGGAATTTCAATTTCTTTAGAAATTGCAACTGAAAAAATTGAGAAAACTAATATAACTATTATTTTTTTCATTTATTTATAAATTGTTTTTGAAAATTCTTACTTAACTTTAATTTAAAATACATAAATTAATTTTATAAT